>JAKDNE010000166.1 GCA_030451965.1 Brachybacterium sp.
GGGAGTTCTCCATGATCAGCGTGGGCATCGCGGCGTAGGCGATCCCCACCCCGGCCGAGGAGACGCAGGAGGAGAGCATGAGCTGCCAGGGCGCGTCGGTCAGGAAGAACGCGATCAGATATCCGCTGGAGAGGACGACCATGCCGGTGGCCAGTGTGGTCCGCCCACCGAAACGGGTGAGCATCCCGCTGGAGATCGGCGTGAAGGCCAGCATCATCAGACCGCCCGGGGCCATCCACAGACCCGTCTGGAGCATGGTCTGGCCGAGCCCGTATCCGGAGGCATCGGGCGCCTGCAGCAGCTGCGGGATCACGATCGCCTGCGCCATCATGCCGAAGCCCGCCATCAGAGCGGCGATGTTCGTCAGCAGGATCGGACGCCGCGCCATGGTGCGCAGGTCCACCAGCGCGCTGTCCTGTCGCAGCTCGAACCAGGCCCACAGCAGCAGTACCCCGGTGCCGCCGACGATCACGCCGAGCGTGGCGGGGGAGGCCCAGCCCCAGTCGCTGCCCTTGGAGATGCCGACGAGCACGGCGACCACGCCGATCGCCATGCCGATCGCCCCGATCACGTCGAGCTTCCCGGAGCCGGACGGTGCGCGGTGGGGCAGTGCGACGACGTTGGAGACCACCATGATCACCGCGAGTGCCGAGGCCAGCCAGAACAGGGCGTGCCAGTCGTAGGACTGCGCGATCCAGGCAGCGATCGGCAGCCCGAGCGCGCCGCCCACGCCGAGGGTGGCGCTGATGCCGGCCACCGCCGTGTTGCGCAGGTGCGGAGGCATCACCTCCCGCACGAAGCTGATCGCGACCGGGATGTACCCCATCGCCAGTCCCTGCAGCACGCGGCCGAGCAGGACAGGCGCCAGTGAGTCCCCGACGGCGCAGATCAGTGAGCCCACCAGCATGAGCACGGCCGACCCGATCAGGACGGGCTTGCACCCCTTGAGGTCGGCGAGCCGGCCGGAGACCGGCATCGCGACACCGCCGGCCAGCAGGGTGGCGGTGACCACCCAGGCCGCATTCGACGCCGAGGCGCCGAGCATGGAGGGCAGCTCGGGCTGGATCGGGATGACGAGCGACTGCATGAGCGAGGCGCACAGGCTGGAGAAGCCGATGACGAGCAGGATCATGACGGGGTGGCGGGTGCTGCCCTCGGCCGGGCTCGCTGTCTGGGGGGAGTGGTTCACGGGCACCTTCGGTTCGGACGCGGAGCAAGGACGAGGTATGTAATCTACATACCAGCGTTTGATGTGTAAAATACATATCGGGTATGACTCGAACACTGTGACGACATCGAAGGAGCGGGGGCGAGATGGCTGAGCGCACCGGGGGCGAATGCGCCCCGGGCGAGGACGGCGCAGCGCGGGAGCCGCGCCGCGACGTGGCACGCCTCCTCAGCCTCCTGGACCGTCACCGCAGGCTCCACCGCCAGCAGCGCGCCCTCGGGGATGCCGATCTGCGCATCCTCTGGCTCTTCGCCGACGGGCGTGCGAGGACGCTGCGGGAGATCGCCGACGCCCTCCACCTCGAGCAGTCCACGGTGAACCGGCAGGTCAACGCCGCCGTCGCGGAAGGCTTCCTCGAGCGATCCCGAGATCACGGCGGTCAGGCATATCTCTTCCAGCGCACGGCGAAGGGATACCGGCTCTTCGAGGAGGATGTCGCCGCGAGCCTGGCCGGCTACGACGAGGCGCTGACCGCGCTCGGCGCTGCGGATGGCGCGGCGTTCGTCGAGCTGCTGGGCCGCTTCACCGAGGCCTACCGGGTGGTGGCGGAGCGGTCGGGCGAGGAGCTGCGGCGCGAGTAGGCGCCCAGCTCAGCCCGGTCCGTAGCCTCGCCCCGCGGTGCCCCCGGGGTAAGCGTCCTCAGCTGTCGCTTCGCGACGCGCGTGGCGACACCTCAGGCCGGATGGAGGCGAGCAGCTGGTGCGGATTCGAGAATCTGAACGTGGTCAATTCGGCATGGATGCGGAAATGAGCCATTCCTGCCGTACCGTGAACTGTGTGACCGCTGCTGCGAGCCCCGGCGACGCGCGCGTGACACCTGATACCTGAGCATCTGACCCTTCGACGATAGAGAAACTCCTCATGCCCTCTCCCCGCACCAAGCTCACCGCACCCCCGCGCCTGGCCAAGAACGGCCTGCGCATCACCGCGCTCGGCGGCCTCGGCGAGGTCGGCCGCAACATGACGGTGTTCGAGCACGCCGGCAAGCTGCTGATCGTCGACTGCGGCGTGCTCTTCCCCGAGGAGCACCAGCCCGGCATCGACGTGATCCTGCCGGACTTCACCTCCATCCGGGACCGCCTGGACGACATCGAGGCGATCGTGCTCACGCACGGCCACGAGGACCACATCGGCGGTGTCCCGTACCTGCTCAAGGAGCGGGCGGACATCCCCGTCATCGGCTCCGAGCTGACGCTGGCCTTCATCACCGCGAAGCTCAAGGAGCATCGCATCACCCCGAAGACCATCCAGGTCGACGCGGGCCAGAAGCACAAGGCCGGCTCGTTCGACCTCGAATTCGTCGCGGTCAACCACTCGATCCCCGATGCGCTCGCCATCATGATCCGCACCAAGGCCGGCTCCGTGCTGCACACCGGTGACTTCAAGATGGACCAGTTCCCGCTGGACGGCCGCATCACCGACCTGCGCTCCTTCGCCCGCCTCGGCGAGGAGGGCGTGGACCTGTTCCTCACCGACTCCACGAACGCCGAGGTCCCCGGCTTCACGATGTCCGAGCAGGACCTGAACCCGGCGATCGACCAGGTGTTCACCTCCTCGCCCCGGCGGATCATCGTCTCCAGCTTCGCCAGCCACGTGCACCGCATCCAGCAGGTGCTCAACGCCGCCCACGCCAACGGCCGCAAGGTCGCCTTCGTGGGCCGCTCGATGGTGCGCAACATGGCGATCGCCCGTGACCTCGGCTACCTGAACATCCCCAAGGGCCTGGTCGTCGACTTCCGCAAGATCCAGTCGATGCCCGATCACAAGATCACCCTGATCTGCACCGGTTCGCAGGGCGAGCCGATGGCGGCGCTGGCCCGCATGTCCAACGGCGACCACCAGATCCAGGTCGGCGAGGGCGACACGGTGCTGATGGCCTCCTCGCTGATCCCCGGCAACGAGAACGCCATCTACGGGATCATCAACAAGCTCACCGATCTCGGCGCGAACATCGTCCACAAGGGCAACGCGAAGGTGCACGTCTCCGGTCACGCCAGCGCCGGCGAGCTCGTGTACTGCTACAACATCGTGCGCCCGAAGAACGTGATGCCGGTGCATGGCGAGTCCAAGCACATGCACGCCAACGCTGAGCTGGCCCGCCGCACCGGGGTGCCGGAGAAGAACATCGTCCTCGCGCAGGACGGCGTGACGGTGGACCTCGTGGACGGCCACGCGAAGATCTCCGGCAAGGTCGAGGCCGGGCTGGTGTACGTGGACGGTCAGACCATCGGCACCGCCACCGAGGACACCCTCGCCGAGCGCCGCATGCTCAGCGGCGGCGGTGTGGTCACCGTGGTCGCGCTGATCGACCCCAAGACCAATCAGCCGGTCGAGCCGCTGGAGTTCATCACCAAGGGCTTCGTGCACGACGACAAGACCTTCAAGGGCGCTGAGACCCAGGTGAGCAAGGCGCTCGCCCGCGCGCGCCAGGACAAGATCGACGACATCGGCGAGCTCGAGGAGATCATCGTCGAGGCCGTCGGCAGCTACCTGCGTCGCACCTACCGTCGCGAGCCGGCCGTCATGGCCGTGGTCGTCGACGCGTGAGCGCTCTGTGAGCGCAGCCTGATCGGCGCCTGACCTCGAAGGCCCCTCCATCCCGTGCCCCGGGACGGAGGGGCCTTCGCCGTCGGTGCGGGTCGACGCGGCGGGACGTGACGGGGGACCGGTGCGCGGATGGTGGCCGGACCGCCACCTCGGCGGGGCCACGACGTGGCCTCGGCGCAACGGGACAGGATGCTTCGAGCGGGGCGGCTCCAGGCTCGACCGAGTGGTAGTCCGGGGCGGATCGCCGAGGCTCGATGCCCTGCCCCGCCAGCAGAAGGCCTGGCGACGGCGGCAAAGTTCGCAGCCATCGGTGCTGCCGGATGCCACGGGAACGGCGACGCGAGGGGAGGGGCGAAGGGACCGTCCCACCCGAACGGGCGGCCGCGTCGAACTGCACAGGGCCCCCGTCCTCTCTCCGGAGAGCACGCCGGCTCGCGCCGCTGCTGTACCCGCCCACCCCTCAGGAGATTCCATGGATGCCATCGAACTGAGTGATCCCGACGGTGATGCCCTCACCGTCACGATGGATACCGAGGGCATCTGGATCACGTGCACGGCCGGGGACGCCGAGGTCACCGTCGGACCGCTCGCCGCGGCGACTCTTCGCGACCGCCTGGCCCGCGCCGGCGGCCACGACCGCAGCACCCGATCCTGACCGGCCTCCTCCCACGCGCCCGGCACCCCCGCGCTCCGCTCCGACGGCACGGGAGCGCCGCGGGACGCACAGCCGCCGCATCCCGGTCGCGAGCGTGTCCGACTCCACGGGGCGTGACCGGAAACGCCCGCCTCAGCCGGGTCTCCGGAGCGAGAGAATGGTCGTCATGGCCCCTCACCTCGATGCACCTGCGACAACCGGAGCATCTCCCCGCGATGTCCTGGCCTTCCGCGCACTGGCAGGCATCTGGATCATCACCGGTGGCCTGGTCGCGGCAGTGACCGGTCCGCTGGGCCTCGAGCACGGCTCATGGTCCGCCGCGTTCCAGGTGCTGGTCGGCGGCGTGCTGCAGGCGGGTCTGGGTATCGCGCAGCACGCGCTCGCCGGTCCGCGCGTGTCCCGCAGGACGCTGCTGGCCGAGATCCTCACCTGGAACCTGGGCTGCCTCGCGGTGATCGGCGGGACGGTGCTCGCGGTACCTCTGCTGGTCGACCTGGGCGGCCTGCTCCTGGTGGCCACCATGGTGCTGATGATGCGCGCCGTCGGCCGGGGTGCGAAGGGGCCGGTGTGGGCGCTGTGGACCTACCGCGCGGTGCTGCTCCTGACCATGGTGAGCATCCCGATCGGCCTGGTCCTCGCGCACCTCCGCGCCGGCTGACGCCGTGGCAACGCCCCGGCGCCTCCAGGGGCTCCAGTCACGGCCCGTGGGAGACGCGACTGCGACCGTCCGCCTCCTCCGGGCCCCGGGACGGGATACTGGCGGCATGACGGATCCCGCCTTCCCCCTGACGGTCGGCGGCTCCTCCCGCCAGATGCTGCGGGAGGAGCTGGCCGCGGCGGGCGTCGAGCTCAACGCCTTCGCCGAGACCCTGCTCGAGCACCCCTGCTTCACGCCGGGCCCTGCCCGGACGCTGACGCTCACCCGGCGCACCGTCGGGGAGCTCGGCCTGCCCCGTGGCGGCCCGCAGTCGCAGGTCATCGCCGTCGCGCAGCAGCAGGGGTTCCGGCTCTGCCCGCCCGAGACGGGGCCGTACCTGCGGCTGACGATGAGCTCGCAGGCCTCGTCGCCGGACTCGGTGCTCTCCGCCGGGCGGATCCCCAGCGGCGCGCTGCATGTCCTGTCCGCGCCGCTCAGCGAGGACGAGGAGTACCCGAAGGGGTTCTATCTGCGGGTGGTCGACGGGGTGTCGTGGCTGCGGGGATTCCGCTGCGACGACGAGTACTGCTGGCCACCGGAGGCCACGGTGGTGCTCCGAGCTCCTCAGGAAGGGTGAGCAGAGCCGGACCCGTCCAGGAGGTCGCGCAGCTCGGCGGCGCTCGGGTTGCGCAGCACCTGCGTGCCCAGGAGCACCGTCGGCGTGAGCTCATCACCGCCGTTGACGGCGCGGACCTGCGCGTTCGCGTCTTCGTCCCGCCACACGTTCACCCAGCTCACACGGGGATCCTTCCGGAGCTGCAGCAGCAGCCGCTCGCAGTAGAGGCAGCCCGGCTTCCACAGCACCACGGCATGGTCGGGCGTGATCCGGGCCTCGGCGCGCGCCCAGGCGGTGTGCTTGCCACGATGGGCGGACCATACGGCGACAGCCGCCAGCACCAGGGCGCCTGCCACCCCGACGATGAGCCCCCGGCGCGCGTCATCGACCCCGATCACCACGGCCATCGCGAGGATCGCGACGGCCACGACGGCGAGGGACCAGCGCTGGGAACGGGGCATGGCACCACCGTACGGCCGTGTCACTGGTAGGAGACGAACCAGGGGCGCGGCTCGACCTCGTAGGTCTGCTCCGGATCGAAGGTCGGGGAGTCCTCGTCGTAGAAGTTCTTCCAGGCCATGAACACCCCGTCCGGCAGATCCCGCTGCAGAGCGTTCCAGGTCTCGAGCTTCGCCTCGGGCGTGCCGTGGCCATCGGCATGCACCGTGATCGCGAGCTCCGGATGCGAGGTGTCCAGGTCCTGCCGGTCGGTGATCATCGAGAGGCTGAACTGGTGGAGGATGAGCACCTTCGGCGGGAGGCCGTTCTCCGCGGTGAGGTCCGCGAGCCACTGCGCCGTCTCGTTGACCTCAGCGGCGGGGACCGAGCCGATCTGCGCGAGGTGCTTCTGGCCGGGCTTCAGCCGCCACTCGGCATCGAGCGCCAGGCCCACATGGGGTTCCTTGAGGAGGTCCTCGTAGAGCTTGGCCTGGGTGAGGAAGTCGGTGGTGCCGGGCTGCAGGTCCAGCACGACGTAGACCCCCGCCTCGCCGGCCGCGTCGACCCATTCGCGCAGGATCTCGGGGTCGCGCTCGGTGGAGTAGTCCCCGTCGGGGCCCGGTTCGCTGCTGGCGATGGTCGTGATGATCTCGAAGGCCGGCACCACGGGCTCCTCGGTGAGGCCCGTGTAGTCGTCGGCGAGCCCCTGCACCCGGGTGATCGAGTCCTCGAGGTCCTGCTCGCCGAGGATCCCGAGCGCGGGGATGCCGGGGGAGCCGTAGGCGGCGATCATGCGCCGTCCGGGGAAGAGCGTCTGCCCGCCGCCGGGCAGTTCGGGGACGGTGACGGTGTCCCGCAGCGTGGAGGCCCAGTCCTCAGCCGCACCGAAGGTGTCTCCGAGGGCGAGGATCCCGATCGACGGATCGT
>JAKDNE010000167.1 GCA_030451965.1 Brachybacterium sp.
TCTGACCATATGAAGGGTAGCTGGAATATTAGAGCCTCCGACGCCGGAGGGCAAGGACCCCGGGAGCTTTTCGGTCATACCTGTGCTAGAACGGGTCAATGGTCGACACGACGAACGAAGGTGAGGTCGGACCGCAGGAGAGCCGTTCCACCGGGGCGGGCGCCGCCTGGGCCCCAGTCGCCCGCAGCAGCACCTACGAGCTGGTCATCGACGCGATCGAGGACCAGATCATGACCGGCGCCCTCGCTGTCGGCGATGCCCTTCCCCCCGAGCGCGAGCTCGCCGCCCGGCTCCGGGTGAGCCGTGCGGGAGTGCGCGAGGCGATCCGGGTCCTCCAGGCCTACGGGGTGCTGCGCTCCGAGGTGGGATCCGGGCGCGGAGCCGGGACGTTCGTGGCCGCGATGCCCAGCGCCGCCCTGGAGCGGTTCCTCCGCCTCCATGTCGCCCTGTCGAACTTCGGCCGGCACGAGGTCATCGAGACGCGCGTCCTGCTCGAGCAGGCGAGCGCCTCCCTCGCGGCGGAGCGCGCCGATCCCGATGCCCTGGCCGAGCTCGAGCGGCTGCTGGTGGTGATGGACGATCCCGACGTGAGCCGCGAGGACTTCAACGACGCGGACACGGCGTTCCACGTCGCGATCGCCCGGGCCGGCGGCAATGCGCTGTTCTCCGATATGACCGGGGCGATCCGCAATTCCCTGCGCGCACCGATCATGGAGTCGTTCACGAAGGTCGCCGACTGGCAGACCATCACCACCACTCTGCGCGCGCAGCACCACGGGATCTTCCGCGCGATCTGCGAGGGCAGGGCCGAGGAGGCCGGGGAGCTCACCGCCGCGCACATCCGCCATGCCGCAGCCGCGCTGCCGGAGCTGGGCACGGAGTGAGCCGGCGCGGGACGCCTCAGGCCTGAGGGAACGGGACGGCGCTGAGGCCGTGCAGGCCGTTCACCCCGCTGTACGCGGCGATCTCCGGCGGCTGCCAGCCGTCGAGGGCCGCCTCGTCCACGGCGAAGACCTCGACGCCGAGCGGGTGACAGTGCTCGAGCTGCTCCTCGGTGCTCGCCGCGTCGGGCCCCCACATGTGCACCGAGAGATCGCCGCCCGGGCAGGTGGAGAGGGCGCAGAGCAGGTCGATCTCGGCGAAGAACTCGAAATGATCTCCCGGGAGGGCAGGGCACGCGTCCATGAAGTACTCGCGGTCGGCGTTCAGGCCGGCGAGCTGGAAGACATTGAGCACGTCGTGGATATCGAGTTCGGTGAGCCCATGCTGCTGGACGGCCCGGGTCAGGTTCGAGTGGCAGTGGTGGTCGACATCGGAACCGGTGAGCAATCGGTTGATGTAGGGATCGCAGCGAGTCCCCAGGAGGTCATGGATGACCTCGGCGTCAGGATGATCGGCCAGCGTATCGGCGACGACGGTCGCCAGCGGACGCAGGGACGGGAGCGTGGACCAGAAGCGATCGTGCGTCGTCATCGAGGAACGGTGCAGCTGCCGCGTCCGGGCCGCCCAGAAGCGCTCTCGCGGATCGTGCAGATTCCACATGTTGAGGTCGCCGACCTGCGGACCCTCCACCGAGGAGAGGCGCACGATCGAACCGGCCGGCACCTCCCAGGCCCTGCCTGATCGCACCGGGACCTCGAACTGCTCGATGCGGGTGCGAGCCGCGCCGGCGATGCGCTCGTACAGCGCGGTGTCGAGATCGAGCGGCCCGCCCGGGACGGACTGATAGGCGGCGGGCTGCGTAAAGTGACGGGGTTCCGATGCTGTCATCGCACCTCCTGCGATCCTTCGTCGTGGTGCACTTGCGCACGCCGGGTCAGGCGCCGGGCACCGGCCGCTCATCCGGGCCGACGTAGGCCGACAGCGGGCGGATCAGCGCGTTCGCGGCGCGCTGCTCCATCACATGGGCGGTCCAGCCCGTGACCCGCGCGGCGATGAACAGCGGGGTGAACAGCTCGGTGTCGAAGCCCATCAGGTGGTAGGTGGGGCCGGCGGGATAATCGAGGTTCGGCTTGATGCCCTTGGCCTCGTCCATCGCCTGTTCCAGGCCGTTGTACAGGCCCAGGACCTCCTCGCGCTCGAAGTGGGCGATCATCGCATCCATCGCCTGCTTCATGGTGGGCACCCGCGAGTCGCCGTGCTTGTAGACCCGGTGCCCGAAGCCCATCACCTTCTTCTTCTGGGCGAGAGCGTCCTCCATCCAGGCCTTCGCCCGGGCCTTCGCCTCGGCCTCGGACTCCTCGGGGAGGATGCCGAGCTCCTCGAAGGTGTGCATCACGGCCTCGTTCGCCCCGCCGTGCAGCGGGCCCTTCAGCGCGCCGATCGCGCCGGTCACGGCCGAGTGCAGATCCGACAGCGTCGAGGTGATGACGCGCGCGGTGAAGGTGGAGGCGTTGAAGGAGTGCTCCGCGTACAGCACCATCGAGACGCGGAAGGCGTCGACCACCTCGGGGGCGGCCTCCTCGCCGAAGGTCATCCACAGGAAGTTCTGGGAGTAGTCCAGGTCCTCGCGCGGAGCGATCGGCTCGGTCGGACCGCCGGCTCGGCGACGCCGCTGCTCGTAGGCGATGACCGATGGCAGCTGCGCGTACAGGCACCGGGCCTTCTCGAGCTCCGCCTCGGGCGAGAAGTCCTGCGCAGCGCCGTCCAGCGCGCCGAGCACCGAGACCGCGGTGCGCACCGCATCCATCGGATGGCACGTGGTCGGCAGCGAATCCATCGCGGCCCGCACCTCCGGCGCCAGGTCGCGGTGAGTGCGCTCATGGCGGATCGTCTCGGCGAGCTCCGCGGAATCAGGCAGCTCCCCGGTCCACAGCAGATGCGCGACCGCCTCGAAGGGCTGCGTCGCCGCCAGATCCGGGACCGGATAGCCGCGATAGAGCAGCGAGTTGGTCTCCGGATTCACCTTGGAGATGGCGGTCGTGTCGGTCACGACGCCGTTCAGACCCCTGTGGATCTCGGAGCCGTCTATGGTCTCGGTGTTCATTGTTCACTCCTTCGTGGACGGCGGTGTCTGGCCGGTGCGGTGCGCGGTGGGGACCGTGAAATCGAAGACCGAGCTGTCGAAACGGTTGTAGGACTCATAGTCCACCAATTCGTACAGACGCGCACGCGTGAGCATCTCCGGGACCTGCGATTCCTGGCTGCCCTCGGCGGCGATCGTGTCCAGGACACGCTCGGCCGCGCCCATGGCACTGCGCAGCAGGGTGACGGGATAGATCACCATCGCGACCCCGGCCCTGCCGAGCTGCTCGCGGGTGAACAGATCGGACTTCCCGAACTCGGTCATGTTCGCCAGCACCGGCACCTCGAGCGCCGCGCACACCTGCTCGAACTCGGAGAGGTCCCGCAGGGCTTCGGGGAAGATCGCATCGGCCCCGGCGTCGACCAGCGCCTTCATCCGCTCGATGGCGGCATCCAGGCCGTCGGTGGCGCGCAGGTCGGTGCGGGCCATGACCAGGAAGTCCTGGTCCCGCCTGCCGTCGGCGGCGGCGCGGATGCGCTGGGTGGCGGTGGGCAGGTCCACCATGGACTTTCCGTCGAGGTGGCCGCAGCGCTTGGGATTGACCTGGTCCTCGATGTGGCACCCGGCCAGGCCCGCATCCTCGAGCTCCTGGATAGTGCGGGCCACGTTCATCGGCTCCCCGAAACCGGTGTCCGCATCGATCAGGCACGGCAGATCGGTGGCGCGGGCGATCTGTCGGCCACGCCCGGCGACCTCGCTGAGCGTGGTCAGGCCCACGTCCGGCAGGCCCAGCTCGTTCGCGATCACCGCGCCGGAGATATACACCCCGGGGAAACCCTTCTCCTGGATGAGCGTCGCCGACAGCGGAGTGAAGGCGCCGGGGAACGGCTGCGCCGCCCCGGGGATGAGCAGGGAGCGCAGGTCCTGACGCTTCTGCCCGGGGGTCCTCGTGGTCGACAGCATCAGAACAGTCCCTTCGGTCCGGCCGACGGATCGATCACGCCGGGGGCTGCCTGGATGTTCAGCCTGCCCAGCTCACCGGCCGGCAGCAATGCGAGCTGCGCCGCGGTCTCGAGGAAACGGTCGATCTCTGCGTCTGTGACCAGCCCCTCTGCCAGGGAACGGAACTTGTGCACATACTGCTCCCGACCGAAAGGTCGGGCCCCCAGCGGGTGGGCGTCGGCCACGGCGATGCTGTCCTCGATCACGGTGCCGTCCCTCAGGGTGATGACCACGGCGCCGCCGAAGGCCTTCTCGGAAAGGTCCAGGGAGTGGTACCGGCGGGTCCACTCCGCGTCCTCCTCAGTGGTGACCTTGTGCCACAGCGCGACGGTGTCGGGGCGGGCCGCGCGCTCGGGGGCGTACGAGCTCGCGTGATGCCAGGAGCCGTCCTGCAGGGCGACGGTGAAGATGAACGGGATCGAGTGGTCGAGGGTCTCGCGCGAGGCCGTCGGGTCGTACTTCTGCGGGTCGTTCGCGCCGGAGCCGATCACGTAATGGGTGTGATGCGAGGTGCGGATCAATATCGAGGCGACCCGCTCCGGGTCCGTGGCCTCGGGATGCTCGGTGTGGAGCTTGCGGGCCAGGTCGATCCAGGCCTGGGCCTGGTACTCGGCGGAATGCTCCTTGGTGTAGGTGTCCAGGATGGAGCGCTTGGGCTCGCCGGCCACAGGAAGCGGGACCGTGTAACGGGCGTCAGGACCGTCGAGCAGCCAGGCGATCACGCCGTCCTCGCCCTCGTAGATCGGCACCGGGGAGGTCTGGCCGCGCATCGCCCGGTCCGCGGCCTCCACGGCGAGCTTCCCGGCGAAGGCCGGGGCGTGGGCCTTCCAGGTGGAGATCTCGCCCTTGCGGGACTGGCGGGTGGCGGTGGTGGTGTGCAGGGCCTGGCCGATCGCCTGGAACACGGTCTCGGTGTCCAGTCCCAGCAGGGTGCCGATCCCGGCGGCGGCTGAGGGGCCGAGGTGTGCGATGTGGTCGATCTTGTGCTCGTGCAGGCAGATTGCACGCACCAGGTCCACCTGCAGCTCGTACCCGGTGGCGAGGCCGCGGATCAGGTCGTGGCCGGAGCGGCCGGTGTGCTCGGCGACCGCGAGGATCGGGGGAATGTTGTCCCCGGGGTGGGAGTAATCCGCGGCGAGGAAGGTGTCGTGGTAATCCAGTTCCCGCACGGCGACGCCGTTGGCCCACGCCGCCCACTCGGGAGAGGTGTGCTGCGGGACGCCGAACACGCCGGCCCCGGACCCTCCGGTGGAGACCGGGTGGCTGAGCGCCTGCGCGCGCGCCGAGATGATGGGGTCGCGGTTCAACGAGGCGATCGCAACGGAGGCGTTGTCGATGATCCGGTTGATGACCATCTCCTCGACATCGCCGTCGACCTCGACGGGGTCGACGGCGACCTCGGCCATCTTCCAGGCCAGCTGGCCCTCGCGTGGCAGGTTCTCGTCGGAGCGATGGACGCGGACGTCGTGGTCTCTCATGATGCTGACTCCTGGATGATCGGGGTTGGTGTCGGATGCTCGGCGTCCTCGCCCAGCAGATGGACGAGAGCCTGGCGGAGGTGGACGATCGTGGTGGCGGCGGCGAGTTCGGGGTCGCCGGTCGCGATGGCGCGCGAGATCGCGGCGTGCTCGCGCGCGGAATCGGCGAGGCGCCCGGGGGAGTTGCGGGCCAGGCGACGCAGCCGGCCCAGGTGCAGGCGCAGTCCGCGCAGCGACTCGGCGAGGTAGGGGTTGCCGCAGGCGGTGTCGAGCTCTGCGTCGAGTCCGGCGGTCAGGGCGTAGTAGTCGCTGGGGTCCGTGCCGGCGGAGAGCCGGGTCGTGGCCTGCTCGAATCGGGTGGCGAGGGCGGTGAAGCGGGCGCGCAGCCCGGGACCGTCCTCGGGATCCCAGGTGCGCTCGGCCGCGCGACGCCCGGCGAGGGTCTCCAGTGCGATGCGGAGGTCGAAGAGCCGCGGGGCCTCGGCGAGGGACGCGGCGGTGACGACGAGTCCGCGCCCGCGGGAGGTCGTGGCCAGGCCGTCGGCGACCAGGCGGGCGAGCGCTTCACGCAGGGGCGTGCGGGAGATGCCGAGGCGTGCGGACTGCTCGACCTCGCCCAGCACGGTGCCGGGCTCGAGGAGGCCGTCGACGATCTCCTGGCGGAGCCTCGAGTAGGCACGGTCGCTGGCACGCATACTCAACAGTGTATACAACGAGTGAATCCAGGGGCGGTCTACGGGATTTATCCGCAGAAATTGAGCATTTATGTATACATGCCGCAGCTGTGCTGCTCCTTGCTCGTGTGTGGTCAGATCTCGCGATGTCGGGCGTCGGGGTCGAGGGGGCCTTCGGTATCGGAGGTGCGCTCGGGGATCCAGGGATCGTCGTCCTCGTCGACGGGGACCTCGCCGTTGACGAGGCGGGACTCGAGCGATTTGGAGAAGACCGGGACGGGATCGGAGGTGACCTCGATGGTGCCGTCGATGTCCTGCCATTCGCCACCAGCTACAGAGAACTGTCCAGAGAACGTGGTGGTGAGGGTGATGTCGTACCAACCCTCCTGGGTGTAGGCGGAGGAGACGGCCTCGGAAGGGAATGGCTTGCCGGGATTGGTGGTGGTGATGGTGTTCCCGTCGCCGAGGTCCCAGTGATAGGAGACCGGGGTGGCGCGGATCGCGACGGGCGTGTCGAGCAGCTCGGTGTTCAGCAGCTGGGTGCTGGGGTCGGTGTAGAGGACGTTGACCATGTTCACGGGGAGCCAGCCTTCGGGCGGTCCGGCGTGAGGCTGGAGCGGCTCGACGGGGAGGCGGGCGAAGTCCTCTCGCGTCACGGTGATGACGACCGGTGGTGCGTCCGCGTACTCGGGGGTTCCCGGCAGGGCGCAACGAACCCCGAGATCGTCTGTCTCACCGCTCTCGTTGTCGACACGGGTACCGCGCTGGGTCACGCCCTCCACGGGTGTGCTGGAGACGTTGCCGATCTCCAGGACATCACCGTCGCCGGTGACGGTGCTGCCGCTGCCGGCTTCGCATGAATCGGGGTGCGGGGTGCAGGACCACGAGCCACCATCGAGGCTCGCACCGCAGCCGGAGAACT
>JAKDNE010000168.1 GCA_030451965.1 Brachybacterium sp.
CGCAGCTGACCTGTGGCAAAAAGCGACGAGCGGCCCGGAGCACTCAACCGACAGTGTCGGGGGCTCACGGACCGCTCGTCATGCCTGTCGTCCGTCAGGGGTGGGTGCGGGCGAACAGGCTGGACGGGCTGTCAAAGTGGGGGAACCTGACATGGTGCCCGTCCGGCCGCTCCCCAGGAGGGGGGTCTTGAGGAACGGCACATCTATAAAATTTTCAACGTCTTCCGACATTCGGAATCGTACCAGGAGAACCGGAGGGTCGCTCCCCGATCGCCTCCGACGTCACACCCCGTCGGCGATCTCCTGGCAATGACGAGTCTAGGCCTTGCGGGCGTCGGTGTAAACGCGAATCCTCCACACATTTTCGCTGGTGGCGCGCATATTTCAGACAAATGGAACTCGGTGTTGATCGCCTCAACGCTTCGTCATGTGTACGCCAAACCGCGAGGCGAGAGGGCGTTTTCGGGTGGGCGATACATCCGAGATGTCCGATTGTACAGGTCCTGATGCAGGCCCTCCCCCGGGGGGTCTCCGGCACTCCCTTCAGGGCCCTTCCAGGCGAAATGTGAGCACCGTCGCATCGTCATGGAGCTTGCGGGGCCGCCGACCGGCAGGGAGACGCTCCTCGCCCCGGCGCAGGCTCCGCAGCAGCGCGGCCGGGTCCTCGCGCAGGGAGCGCGCGAGCGAGGAGTCGTCGTGCATCCCCAGGAGGTCGACCGCCCGCGTGATGCCGTCGGAGACCAGATGGGCTCCGCGCAGAGAGGAGAGCGCAGTGCTGCCGACCAGGGCCTGCTCGGCCGCCTCGGGCTCGTGCCGGGCCACCCAGAACCCGCCCGGCACATTGCGCCGGGCCTCGATCGCCTCCGCCCCGGTCTCGGCGCGCGTCACCGCCTCGAGCCTCCGGTCGGTCAGTCGCGTGGTCGTCCCGTCGGCGCCCTCGAGCAGCAGCGCGGCGTCGCACAGCACCAGGTGCTCGAGATGGTCGGCACCCCACCGCACGGCGACCGCAGTGGCCGAGGGGCTGCCACGGTCCAGATCGCACTCCCCCTCGTGGAGGGCGCGCACCTCCTCGATCGCGCCGGCCAGCGCCTGTCGCAGTGGGACGGACGGATCCTGGGCGCGGCCCAGCAGGCGCGCGGCCAGGGCGTGCGAGAACCAGGCGACGCTGTGATGGCAGCCCGCCCGGAATCGGGAGGGCACCCCGGCGCCGTCGAGCACCACGGCGACGGAGCCGAGCACTCCCCCGGCGTCCTCGTTCGCACCCGGGATCGACGCGTCGGTGAGCAATGTGGTGTGCACGCCGCCACTGTAGGCATTCTCCGGCGGGAGACCGAGCCGCTGCGCCCGTAGAGTGGGCCCGAACCATGCCGCCCGCCCGCTCCGGGCGCGGCGGCACCCAGGATGCGGAAGGAACCCAGATGATCGCGCAGGCGCGGATCACCTCCGACACGACTGCCACCGTGCACCTCGCCGAGGAGACCGTCGAGGTCTCCGGTGGCGACCTGCCGGAGATCCGGGACCGCGTGAAGCAGGCCTTCATCGCCGCGGCGAAGGCCGCCGACGAGGATCTCGACGTGGTCATCGTCGAGCCGGACGTGCGCCACCACCTGCGGGTCGAGCCCTCGGGACGGATCGCCGGCCGAGAACCGGATGAACGCCCGGTCCACGGTCCCAGGATCGATGACCCGCTGATCGCCCCGCCCACCGACGACACCGCCGACCTCACCGGGATCGATGGGGCGTCCCTGCGGCCCCGGACCGGGGAGCACGCCGCGAGCCTCTCCCCCACGACCGGGGAGCATGCCCCGATCGGTTCGCCCGCCACCGGTGAGCACGCGGTGATCGGCTCTCCCGCCACGGGTGAGCTGCCCACCGTGCGCCCGCACGGCGCGAGGCGACGTCGGGCCGCCGCGATGCCGCCCTCGACCCGTGCCGCATCGGCCGGGAACCCGGCGGCGCTCTCGACGCCCGCCGGGTCGGCCGCATCCGTCGGCTCGGCCGCCTCCGCGCTGTCGGCGTCATCGGCTCCGTCTGCGACGTCGGCTGACACGGCTTCGTCGGCAACGACAGCCGGCTCGGCCGCCTCGGCACCGTCAGCCTCGTCGGCACCATCCGCACCCTCGGCTGCGTCGGCGTCGGTCGCACCGTCGGCCTCGCCTGCACCCTCCGCTCCCGTCGAGGGATCGGCCGCGCCGAAGCGGCCGCTGCCCGCGCGCACGGCCCCGGAGAAGGACAGCTCGCGTCCCACCCTCAAGGACCTGCAGTCCGTGACCGCGAAGCGCGAGCGGGTCAAGGCCACCCGCGGCATCCCCGGATTCCTCACCCGGATCACCCGCGGAGCGATCTCGCCGCGCCCCAACCGTCGCGAGCAGAACGAGACGGAGCGCCTGGAACGGATCCGGCGGCCGCTGGACGGCCCCCGCAACATCGCGGTCGTCAACCTCAAGGGCGGGGCGCACAAGACCACCGCCTCCCTGATGATCGCGGCGACCCTCGGCGTCACCCGTGGCGGCAACGTGCTGGCCTGGGACAACAATGAGACCCGGGGCACGCTCGGCTGGCGCGGCATCCCCACCGACCACCCCCGCACCGCGGTGGACCTGCTGCACGACATCGACCGCCTGCGCTCCGCCGAGGCCAGCAATGCGGACCTCGACCCGTACGTGCGCCCGCAGGGCGGGATGCGCTTCGACATCCTCGCCTCCGACGAGGATCCGGGATCGGCCGCCTCGATCGATGCCGACGCCTTCGGCGAGCTCGACGACGCGCTCTCGCGCTTCTACCGGATCAAGGTCATCGACACCGGCAACAACGTGCGCGCCTCGAACTGGCTGGCGGCCGTCAGGAGCGCGGACCAGCTGATCATCGTCTCCACCGTGCGCGAGGACACCTTCAACGCTGCGGCCTGGATGATCGACGAGCTGCGGGCGACGGGTCTGGCCGAGCAGGTCGATCGTGCGGTGACGATCCTGTCCCACTCCTCCAAGGGGAAGCTCGACTCGACGCTGCGCGACCGGTTGCGGGCGCACTTCGGGGCACATACCCGCGCGGTCACCGAGGTGCCCTACGAGCACCAGTTCGTCGACGGCTCCCACCTGGATTGGGACCGGGTCTCCCCGAAGACCAAGGAGGCCTGGCTCGACGCGACGGCACTGATCATCGACGGGCTGTGACCTGCCGGGAGCCGCGGCTGCGGCAGGTCTGTCCACAGCGCGCCGACGGCCGTCGGACGCGACACCTAGTCTGAGCCCATGCCCGTCCGCCGCCTCCACCTCGTCCTGGACGAGGACCTCGGCCCCGCCCTATGGGTGCGTGAGCAGACCGGGCCGGGGCGCTCGCGTGCGCTCGAGGACCTCGCCGCGCTGCGTCGCGAGGCTCCGGCCAGGATCGCCACGGCCCTCGCCGAGGCGCCGGACCAGCTGCGGCACCGGGTGCGGATCCCCGGTCGCGATGGCGATCGCCGGGTGCCCGCCCTGCCGCTGTCCGGCTCCGCCCTCACCGGGCTCGTCGGGGCCGCGACGGCCCTGCTCGAGGAGCGCTTCGGCGAGGAGCTGCCCGACCATCTGGCCTCGCTGATCAGCGATGGCGCCGCGGCTCGCCTCCATGACGAGCTGATCGCGATGCCGGATCTGGTGGCGGCGATGGTGCTGGACCTGCGCGCGCGGTCACTGGTCCAGGAGCGTCATCTGCGGGCGCGGGCGACGGAGCGGTACGGGCGGCCGATGATGCAGTGGCGCGCACCCGGGAAGGACGCCCCACCGATGCTGCATGCGCTGGTGGACGGGCACGCCCGCAGCGCGTTCGCCGCTCATCTGCGCCGCGTCGAGGCACCATCGGAGGACCGCTACGGGGTGCTGTGGGCGCTGGCCGACGAGGGCGAGCTGCGCGCGGACCTGCCCGCCCAGCGCCGTCTCACCGCCGCCTTCGACGCCTTCGTCGACTCCGGCCGGCCCGGGGTGACGCTCGGTGCGCGGGACAGCGAGCTGGTGGTGCGACTGTTCCAGCCGCCGGTCGGGACCGCATGGCCGTTGCAGACCTGTCTGCGGGAGGCCGACGGGACCGTGCACCCGGTGGCTGATCTGCGCGCCGTCGGCGACCTCACCACCGCCGGCGCCGCCGAGGCCTCCGCCTCGGTGATGCGCCTCGCGCCGACCGTGCACGGCGCGGCCGTGGACGAGACCGGGGTGGACTGGCTGCTGACCACCGCCGAGGCCTCCGCATTCCTGTCCCACGACACCCCCGCCCTCGAGGAGGCCGGGGTGACCGTGCTGCTGCCCCGCGACTGGACCAAGCAGAAGACCTCCGTCCGCCCGCAGGAGGTCGAGGAGGAGCCCGGGGAGCGGAAGGGCTCCGGGGTGGGTCTCGGGGCGATGGCCTCCTTCCGGTGGCGGGTCGCCGTGGGTGACACGGAGCTCACCGAGGACGAGATGGACGAGATCCGCGAGGCGCAGACCGAGCTGGTGAGGCTGCGCGGGCAGTGGGTGCGGCTGGATGCGAGCACGCTGCGCGCCGCGGAGAAGTTCCTGGACGCCTTCGGATCTCGGACGCGCGCGCAGCGGAAGGACCAGCGGCAGTCGGATCCTCCGGCCAGCGGGACGACGGCTCCCGGCCGCCTGCTCGAGCAGCGCCCACCGTCCCCGGCCGCGCCCGGTCCGGCTCCCTTGCCTCCCGCGCCGGTGCCGGTAGAGATCGAGGGCCGGGCGCCCTGGATGGAGATGTTCTCGCTGATCCTGTCCCCCGAGGCCGCGGACGTCGACTTCGGGGTCACGGCCCTGCTCGCGGGCGGCCATCACGGCCTGGCCCGCCTGATGCCGGGTGCGGCGGGCCCGCTCCCGCACCCCCAGCCGCGCAGCCTGCAGGCCACGCTGAGGCCCTACCAGCTCGACGGGCTGAACTGGCTGTGGGCCCTGGATCGCCAGCGCCTCGGCGGGATCCTCGCCGACGACATGGGGCTGGGCAAGACGATGCAGGTGCTCGCCCTGCTGTGCCGGGAGCGCGAGGGCACCGCCGGCTCACAGGAGGAGGCGCCCCCGGCCGATGCCGTCGGCCCCACCCTGCTGGTGTGCCCGATGTCCGTGGTGGGTGCCTGGCAGCGCGAGGCCGCGGCCTTCGCCCCGCAGCTGCGGGTGCACGTCCACCACGGCGGGGATCGGCGACGGGATGCGTCCTTCGTGACCGGTGCTGCGGAGAAGGATCTGGTGATCACCACGTATTCGCTGCTGGCCCGCGACCTGGCGCTGCTCTCGGCGGTGCCCTGGCACCGGCTGGTGTTCGACGAGGCCCAGCATGTGAAGACCCCCGCCACCCAGGTCACCCACGCCGCCCGCGCGCTGCAGGCCCCGCATCGGCTCGCCCTGACCGGCACCCCGGTGGAGAACCGGCTCGCAGACCTCCACTCCCTGATGGAGGTGGTCAACCCCGGGCTGCTGGGCAGTGCGAAGAGCTTCCAGGAGCGGGTGGCGACCCCCATCGAGGAGGAGGGCGACGGCACGGCGATCAGCCGCCTCAAGCTGGTCACCGGGCCGTTCATCCTGCGACGGCTGAAGACGGACCGTTCGATCATCCAGGATCTGCCGGAGAAGATCGAGCTCAGCCGGGTGGTGAACCTGACCGCCGAGCAGGCGGGGCTGTACGAGGCGATCGTGAACGAGCTGATGGTGCAGATCGACGGCGCTGAGGACGCACAGCGGCGCACCCTGGTGGTCTCCGCCATCACCCGGCTGAAGCAGGTGTGCAACCATCCCGCCCACTACCTCGGCGACGGTTCGGCGCTGGTGCGGGGCGGCGAGCACCGCTCCGGCAAGCTCGAGCTGGTCGACGATCTGCTGCAGACGGCCTTCGAGGAGGGGCAGAAGGCGCTGCTGTTCACGCAGTTCACCACCTTCGGGCACCTGCTGGTCCCGTACTGGCAGGAGAAGTTCTCCGAGTTCGGGATCGACGTGCCGTTTCTTCACGGCGGCGTCTCCAAGCACGACCGCGACCAGATGGTGGCCGAGTTCCAGCAGCATCGGGACCGGCCGGGTCTGATGCTGCTGAGCCTGCGCGCCGGCGGCACCGGGCTCACCCTGACCGCCGCGAACCACGTGGTGCACCTGGACCGCTGGTGGAACCCGGCGGTGGAGAACCAGGCCACCGACCGTGCCTTCCGCATCGGTCAGCGCCGCGATGTGATGGTGAACAAGCTGGTCAGCGCCGGCACCGTCGAGGAGAAGATCGATACCGTGCTCGCGGACAAGCAGGCGCTGGCCGAGCTGACGGTCGGCCCCGGCGAGGACTGGCTGGCCTCCCTCGACGACGACCGGCTGCTGGACCTGCTCTCCCTCGAGGAGGACGGGTCATGAGCATCGAACTGCGTTCGCGCCGCGGCGCGGTGGGCACGAGCTGGCATGCGGTCGCACTGCGCGACGGGGCGGAGCGCCTGCTGGGCCCGGCCCGAGTGGGGCGGGGGAAGGCCGACGCCCGCGCCGGGCGGGTGCAGTGGCTGGACGTCGACGCCGGGGCGGCACGCGGCGATGTCCTGGACGCCGACGGGGAGCGGTATCAGGCCCGGCTCGAGCTGCCGGCCTTCCGGGAGGGCGACCGACAGGCATTCATCCAGGTGGCGCAGGCGCATCCGGAGCTGCCGGCACGCCTGGCCGCCGGCGAGTATCCGCAGCAGATCGAGGAGGAGCTGGCCGCATCGGTGGTGTCCCTGCTGCCCCGCGATGCGTCCGAGCTGTCCCATGACTGCTCCTGCCTGGACTGGCCCGGGCCCTGCCGGCACGTCTCCGCACTGCTGTACGTGCTGGTCGAAGCCGTCGACGACCGTCCACTGCTGCTGCTGACCCTGCGCGGGCTCGCGCTCGAGGACCTGGTGGCGCCCGCGATCCCCGTCGATCAGGAGCCGGGAACGGACACCGCCGACGGTGCCGACGGCTCAGCGGTCGCAGCCACCGCGCCGCCCACCGCCTTCGACCCCGCTCGCACTGATCCGGCACGGCTCGCGGAGGTGGTCGGCGAGGAGGTCGCCGCGGTGCTCCACAGCTTCT
>JAKDNE010000169.1 GCA_030451965.1 Brachybacterium sp.
GCGGCCAGGTTTCGCCAGGGCCGCCTCGAGGACCTCGCCGACCGCAGCGACCGCTGGTCCGGGATCCTGGCGTGGTACTCGCTCATCCATGTCGGCCCCGTGGGCCTCCCGGCGGCGCTGGCAGCTCTTGGCGGGGCGCTCGAGGACGGCGGGACCGTGCTCATGTCCTACTTCGCCGGTCCGCGGGTGGAACCCTTCGCCCATCCGATCGCCACCGCCTACCGGTGGACACCCGAGGACATGGCTCGCGCCCTGCGCCGCGCCGGATTCGAGGTGATGGGTGCGGACGTGCGGGGATCGCACGCCTGGGTGACGGCCCGGCGGCCCCCGTCGGCCTGCTGAGGGCCGACCGACAGCCCGTTCAGTCCCGTCGGACCGGCGGCTGCGCGGCGGCGACGTGGGTGGCCTCGTAGCGTCGGGCCCGGTCGCGGATGCCGGCGAAGCGGAACGGCCCCGCGGTCACCGAAGGAGCCTCCCAGTCGGTGTCGCTGGGATGCTCGGCACCGTGCAGCTCACGGTAGGCGGGCAGTCCCAGGCGGACGCGCCCGGCGATCTGGGCCTCGGTGCTCTCGCGCCGACGCAGCTGCTGATATCCGGGCCGGACGATGCCGGTGAAGAACTCGCCGACCGCCCCGGAGCCGTAGCTGAACAGGCCGATGCGCCTGCCGGCCAGGTCCTCGTCATGGTCCAGGAGCGAGGCGAGGCCCGCGTAGAGCGAGGCGGTGTAGGTGTTGCCGAGCTCGCGGTTGTAGGCGAAGGTCGCCTCCTGCAGCTCGTCGGTGAGGGTGGCCCCGGTGTGCTGGGCGAGCCCCGTGAGCGCCTTGCGGGCCATCTTCGTGAAGGGCTGGTGGAAGCAGAAGCGGTCGATCTGCTCGATCCCGACCCCGCCGGCCGCGGTGAAGTCGTCCCACGCCGTGGTCAGCGCACCGAGGTAGGCGGTCAGCGACAGGCGACCGTCCACGACCGCGGTGGTGGAGTCGTTGGGGCGCCAGAAGTCGTCGACGTCGCGGGCGGCCACGCCGGAGACCGGCTCGATCTCGAGCAGGGCGGGATCGGCGGCGACCAGCATCGCCACCGCGCCGGCGCCCTGCGTGGGCTCCCCGGCGGATCCCAGCTCGTAGCGGGCCACGTCGCTGGAGATCACCAGCACCCGCTCCTCCGGATTGCGGGCCACGAAGCCGAGGGCGGACTGCAGTGCGGCGGTGGCTCCGTAGCAGGCCTGCTTGAACTCGACCACCCGCATGGTGCGGGGCAGCCCCAGCAGCTCGTGCACGAACAGTCCGGCCGACTTCGACTGGTCCACCCCGGACTCGGTGGCGAACAGGAGAGTGCGGATCCCGTCGGTGCCGTGGCGCTGCAGCAGCGGCAGCGCGGCCTCGGCACCCATGGTGACGATGTCCTCGTCGGCCGTCGGGACGCTCATGCGGTCCTGGCCGAGCCCGATGTGGTACTTCGCCGGGTCGACGCCCGCGTCCTCGGCGAGCTCGGCGAGGTCGACGACGTGATGCGTCGTCGCCAGCGCGAGGTCATGGATGCCGATCGACGTCATGCGTCACCCCTTGCGGCTCGTCGTTCCAGGGCGACGTGCGCCGCCATCAGCTCTCCCGGATTGGTCTGCGCCGCCAGCAGCGACAGCTCCCCGCACAGGACGGTCGCGGCGGTGATCGCCGCGAGCCGGTTCGCATTCCCGCCCTCGGCGCGCTCCTCGCGGCAGCCCAGGCGCTCCAGCGCCTCCTGGACCTCGGGGAGGTCCTTCCCGTTGCCCACGGTACCCACGATCAGATGGGGCAGCGAGCAGGAGAAGTACAGCCCCTCCGCGCGCTCCTCGGCGAAGGTGATGCCCTGGGAGCCCTCGACGATGTTCGCCGCATCCTGGCCGGTGGCCAGGTAGATCCCCAGCAGCATGTTCGCAAAGTGGGCGTTGGCGGAGCGCAGCGAGCCGGCGACGGTCCCGCCCACCAGGTTCTTGCGCACCACCAGGTCGACCATGCGGGGCGCGCTCGTGCGCAGGGTCGTCTCGAGCACCTCGTGGGGGATGAGGATGTCGGCGACGACGCGTCGGCCCCGGCCCAGGTCGCCGTTGACGGCGCTGGGCTTCTTGTCGGTGCAGAAGTTGCCCGAGATCGAGCCGTACTCGAGCCCCAGGTCCCAGGCCAGGATGGTCTCCATCAGCGCCTCGGCCGCCTTGGTGACCATGTTGTGGCCCGAGGCGTCGCCGGTGGTCAGGGCGAAGCGCACGAACAGCAGGTTCCCGACGATCTCGGAGTGCAGGTCGATCAGTCGGGCGAAGCGGCTGGTCGCCTCCACGGTCGACTGCAGGTCGTCGAGCCGCGCGTGCAGGACCTGGTCGGCGGCATGCGCGCCGGCGGCATCGGTGGCGACGAACAGGCTCGAGCGCGCCATCCGCGCGTCGAGGAGGGTGGCGGTGATGCCGCCCTCGACCAGGCGGGAGACCTTGGCGCCGCGGCCGACGGAGGGCCACAGCGGACTCTCGAAGGTGGCCAGCGGCACCTCGACCTCGCCGGTGGCGGCGTTGCCGGACAGGCGGATCGGGCCCACCCACTGGGTGGGCACCGGAGTGGAGTGCGGGGCGGGGCGTGCGCTCATGTGGTGGTCCTGGATCGCGGCGAGGTCGTCGCCGTGGGGGAGGGGACAGGGCTGGTGCCGGAGTCGCCGCGGCGGGCGAAGGAGGCGGGATCGAGCCCGCTGAGCTCGCAGAACTCGCGCACCCGGCCGCGCAGCAGCAGGTCGGTGCGGGTCAGCGCGGCGGGCGAGTCGACGCCGAACAGAGCCAGCAGCTCGGTGAGCTGGGACAGCCACCCCCGGATCACGGCGGTGGCATGCTCGGGATCGCCGTCGTAGGCGGCCCGGAGGAAGACGCCGGCGACGCCCGCGGCGCGCGCGCCGAGGGCCAGGGACTTCACCACGTCCAGCGGGGTGCGGACCCCGCCGCTGGCCAGCAGCAGCGGTGCGGGGTCCGGGGCGTCCAGCAGGCTGCACACGGCGGACTGGCCGTGCCCGGCCAGGAAGGAGTAGTCCTCGCCGGGGCGGCGCGCGTTCTCGATCCGTGCGAAGTCGGTGCCGCCGACGCCGCTGACGTCGGCGATCTGCACGCCCATGTCGTGCAGACGGCTCAGGGTGCGGCGGCTGAGGCCGAAGCCGACCTCCTTGACCAGCACCGGGACCGGGGACGCGGCGACCACCTCCTCGAGCGCGTGCGGCCAGCGGGAGAAGTCGCGGGTGCCCTCGGGCATCACCGTCTCCTGGACGGCGTTGAGGTGGATCTGCAGGGCGTCGGCCCCGAGCAGCTCCACGGCGCGCCGGGCCTCGTCGCCGCTGCGGCCGATGCCGAGATTGGCCATCACGAAGCCGTCGGGGTTCTCCTCGCGGATCACCCGGAAGCCGGGTGCTGCCGAGGGATCGTCCAGGGCGATGCTCACGGAGCCGGAGGCCATCGCGAGGCCGGTCTCGCGGGCGGCGATCGCCAGCGCCCGGTTCACGCGGGCGGTCCGGTCGGTGCCACCGGTCATGCCGTTGATGAACAGCGGGGCGCTCCAGGCGTGTCCGAGGACGTCCACGTCCAGGCGCACCCGATCGGCGTCGAGGCCCTCGAGCGCATGATGGACGAGCTGCACCTCGTCGAAGTCGTTGCGGACGGGCGGGGCCGTCTGCTGCGCCTGGGCGAGCCGCAGGTGATCATCCTTGCGCTGCCCGCTGCGGCTGATCTGCCCGCTCATCGCCGCATCCCCTCGTTCATTCGGAGCCCGGCGGCCTCGTCGAGCTCCGCGGTCGGGTCCTCGGGATCCTGCACCGACATGTCCAGCCGGCGGATGCCGTGGCTCTCCCAGGCCGACAGCAGCGCCCCCAGCGGGGCGTCGGCGGGAGCCAGCACGATGCCGCAGTCCCCGCCGCCGGCCCCGGAGGGCTTGCCGGCGGTGCTGTGCTGCTCGGCGAGGTCGCACAGCAGGCGCAGCTCGTCCGTCTCGATGCGGATCCCGCGGGTCTCGCCGAGGTGCTGCAGCAGCCGGCGGGCGCGGGAGATCACCTCGAGGGCGCGGGGCCCATCGTCCGCTCGCAGGCTCTCGACCAGGGCGTCGACGCACCCCCGGCTCTCCTCGATGAAGCTCTCGTAGGGGCTGGCGGAGCGCCCGCTGGAAGGCCGGACCCCGCCCACCAGACGCTCGGTGGAGGCGGGGGAGCCGGTCCAGCCCACCAGCAGCTCGAGCGAGGAGGGGTCGGGCAGGCGGTCCACCCGGTGCGGGGACCAGCCGGGGGAGGTCAGGGCCCTCGTCACGCCATGACGTTCGAGGCTATCGCGCAGCGTGACCCGGTCGGGCGCGGTGTAGCGGATCCAGCCGCCGAAGGTGGAGGCGGCCACGTCCCCGCCGGAGGCATCGGGGGCGACCATGATCGTGGACAGCAGGGCGAGGCGGAAGCGCTCGGTCCGCGTCAGCTCCATGCCGTAGAACCGGTCGAGGGCGGCGACCACGGCGACGGTCACCGCGGCCGAGGAACCCAGGCCGAACTTGCGTCCCGAGGAGTCGTCGAGGTCGGACTCGATGTGCAGGTCGAAGTAGTGGCCGGGCAGGCCCCGCTCATCGCGCAGGCGCTCCATCAGCGTCATCGCGCTGACTACGTAGTCGTAGGGATGGTGCTCGAGCACGATGCTCACCGGGTTCGTCGAACCCTCCGCGCGGGTCCACACCACCGGGGCCAGCCCGTACTCGCGCGAGTGCACCCGACCCACGTCGTCGCTGGGGGTGAGGCGGACGGTGAGGAAGCGGTCGACGGCGATGAGCACGGCGGGCTCCCCGGGCTCGACGACGGCGTACTCCCCGGCGATGAAGAGCTTGCCCGGTGCGCGGGTGACGATCATGCGCAGTCCTCCTCGGGGATCAGGCGGGCTCCGGGCCCGGCGCCGACGACGCGCACCGCGCCGAGGCCGCCGAGACGCTCGGCGACGGCCGCAGCGTCCGCGGGCCGGGAGATCACCACGACGTTGGGTCCGGCATCGGCGGTCGCGTAGGCCTCGATGCCGTCGGCGCGCAGCTGCTCGACCGCGTCGAACACGGCGACGGAGCCGGCGCGCAGGTAGCGGATCGACGGCTCGCAGGCCTCGATCGCGGCATGCATGCGCAGGGCGTTGAGCTCGGTGATCTCCCCGACGCGGGTGAAGTCGCCGGCGCGACAGGCCGTGGTCATCTCTCGCAGGCTGTGCGCGGTGGAGTCGACCCACCCCGCGTAGTAGGGGGAGGTGGCCGCGGTGCGGCGCATCGCCTCGCGGCTGGAGACGGCCTTCTCCGCGGCGTCGACCGTCACGATGACCATGCTCATCGCCGGGCCGTCGATCGGCTCGGCGAAGGAGGCGGCGTCGTCCCCGGCGTGCCAGATCGACAGACCGTCCACCAGGGATCGGGTCGCCGAGCCGGAGCCGCGGCGGGCGAGGCGGCTGAGGTCCGCGCGGTCGAGGTCGAGTCCGTAGGCGGTGGCGGCGGCGACTGCGAGGGCGGCGAAGCCCGAGGCGGAGGAGGCCAGCCCCGCTCCGGTGGGTGCCTCGTTGCGGGAGCGGACGACGGCGGGAGAGGAGGAGCCGGCGCGCGAACGGACCAGGTCGACGAAGCGCGTGACGCGCTCGGACTGCGTGGGGGAGGCCGCGGCGCCGTTCAGGGTGAAACGGTCCTCGGCGGCCGACGGATCGAGCGAGACCGTGGTGGTGGTCGCGAAGCCGTCGAGGGTGAGCGAGAGGCTGCCGGCGGCGGGCAGGATGAGCTCCTCGTCGCGCTTGCCCCAGTACTTCACCAGCGCGATGTTGGGGTGCGCGCGCGCAGTCGCTGTCCTCATGCCGTCCCTCCGATGATCGTCGTCCATACCTGCGCCGCTCCGGCCTCCTCGAGCTCGCGCGCGAGCGGCCCGGCCTCGGCCACGGAGCGGGCGAGGGCGATGATGCACCCGCCCTGACCGCCGCCGGTGAGCTTGGCACCGGGGGAGCCGGCGGCGTGTGCCGCCTGCACCAGGGTATCCAGTTCAGGGCTGCTCACGCCGAGCCCGACGAGCAGTTCGTGGGCCGTGCGCAGGCGAAGGCCCAGCTCCGCGTGATCCCCGGTGGCCAGATCCGTGACGCATCCCTCGGCCAGGTCCCCCAGACGCGCGATCGCGGAGTCGGTCGCGGCGGGCTCGCGCTCGCGCAGCGCGCGCACCGAGGCGATTGCCGCCGAGGTCGCACCGGGCCGACCGGTGTCCGCGATCACGAGGGCGAAGGGTGCCGCGACGGACAGGGGCTGGAAGGTGCCCCTCTCGAAGCGGATCGGAGTCTCGCCCACCACCGTGCGGGCGTCGATCCCGCTGGGGGTGAGGTGGGCGGCCCGCTCGGCCTCCTGGATGAGTTCGTGCTCCTCGGACACCTCGAGCACAGCGCCCGCGGCGTCGGCGACCGCGCGCACGATCGCGGCGGCGATCGCGGCACTGGATCCCATCCCTCGTGCGATGGGCAGCGCGGACTCGATGACGAGCTCGAGACCCTCGATGCCGAGGCCGACGTGGGCCGCGGCGGAGCGCCAGGCCGCCTGCACGGGGGCAAGCCGTGAGGGCGCGGCCGACGAGGGCCCCTCGTAGAGGGCGCACGAGATCAGCGAGCCGATCGCCGGACGCAGCGTCGCCGTCGTCGTGAGGCTGCTGACCGGCACCGCGACGGCGGGCGCGCCGTAGACCACCGCGTGCTCCCCCAGCAGGATCGCCTTCGCGTGAGCGCGCCCCGTGCCGAGGACGGCAGGGGCGTGCATCGAGGCGGGGGTATGTGTGGTCAAGGGACCTCGTGAACCTGTCTCGGGAGTGCGTCACGTGCAGGACGTCGGCGCCCACGGTCTCAACGCCATGGCCAGCATGGAGCATGAATGTGCGCGACGCGATGTCTCCCGGGCGATTCTCACGGAACCCTCACGAAACGTGCATAGGAGTGACCGGACCGTCGAGGGGGAGGAGCGCCGCCG
>JAKDNE010000170.1 GCA_030451965.1 Brachybacterium sp.
GCGGGCACGGGCGAGCGGCCGGTCCGCTCAGCTCTCCCGGTCCAGCAGCTGCAGGACATCGTTCGCCTGGAAGATCTCCGAGCGGCGGTACCTGCCGGATCCCGGGGTGAGGATCTCGCGGGAGACCAAGGTGTCCACGGCGCGGTGGGCGGCGACGCGGGAGACTCCCAGGCGGTCAGCGATGAATGCTGCCGTGACCACAGGCTGCTCCCGCAGCAGGGGAAGGAGTCGTCGGGCTGAGGAGTCCGCACGCAGACCGGCGGCCTTCTGCATGAGTGCGGCGTCGAGCACCCGGACCTCGTCCTGGATGCGCAGGAGGCTGTCACAGGCTTCGGCCGCGACGTCGGTGAAGAAGCGTACCCACGCGTTCACTCCGTGCAGGGCGTCCTCCGCGTCCTCCGTACGGACGGCGGCGAGTCGCCGGACGTACTCCCGTTCGCGAGATCGGATCACGGTGGAGATCGGGAGCAGGCCCGAGCGCACCACTCCCCCACGTTCGAGGATCGCGTGCACCAGCGTTCGGCCGGCGCGACCGTTGCCGTCCTCGAAGGGATGGATGGTCTCGAACTGCACGTGGCCGAGGGCCGCGAGCAGCAGGGGATGCTCCCCCGAACGGTTCAGATAATGCAGGAGGTCCTCGATCAGCCCCCGCACCTCCCTCGGAGGCGGGGCGACATAGTCGGCGCCGACCTTGTCCCGACCACCGATCCAGACATCCACCTCGCGAAGCCCGCGCGCCGTACCGACCACACCGAGAGCGTGGTGGATCTGCTCGATGTGCTCGATCCGCCATTCTTCGAGCCCGGCGAGCTGTTCGATGGCGGTGCGGGTCGCCTCGACGTTGCGGGCCACGCTCATGGCCTCATGGTTGCGCAGGTGGTTCGACTGCTTGCCCAGCTGGGCGTAGGAGACATCGCGCGGGGAGGCGTTGATCCGCTCGATCCGCGAGGACGCGATGGACTCCGAACGCAGCAGCAAGGGGTAGATTCCACGCCGGGTCGCCTCGTCGACCTGCGCCGACGAGGCGGTGATGAGGCCGGACACCTCCAGAGCCTCTTCGCGGACCTCGCGATCGAGCAATGCTCCGACAGGCTGATCCGAGAGAAGAGCCGGCAGGTAGTACGAGAAGGTGCCTCCTCGACGCGCCGATGAGGTGGCCCCACGGAAGTCCGGCGCCTGATGGCCCGCGCGCCACGTGCCATGGACACCCATCGACTCCCCCTCAGTTAACTTTAGGGAACTAACCTTAACTCACGATGATTGAGAGGTGCAGTTCGACGATGTGGACACCGAGAGGGCCGGTCATGAGGCGGGGACCGCTTCGGGGTGGAGCTGGTCGGCCTGTCGGCCGGCGCCGGGGATCGCGGCCAGCAGCGCCTGGGTGTACTCGTGGTGGGGGCCCTCGAGCACCCGCTCCACGGGACCGGCCTCGACCGGTCGGCCCCGGCGCAGCACTGAGACGGTGTCGGCGACCTGCCGCACCACGGCGAGGTCGTGCGAGATCAGCAGATAGGTCAGCCCCAGCTCGTCCTGCAGGCGGGCCAGCAGGCGCAGGATCTGGGCCTGCACCGTGACGTCCAGGGCGGAGACCGCTTCGTCGAGCACCACCAGCTCGGGCTGCAGGATCAGCGCGCGGGCGATCGCGACCCGCTGCCGCTGCCCGCCGGAGAGCTCCCGGGGGCGCCGGCTCGCGACCTCCGGGGGCAAGGAGACCAGCTCAAGATGGTGCAGCGCGGCCGAGCGGCGCTGGGAGCGGCTGCCGCGACGGGTGTTGCGCAGCGGCTCCTCGAGGATCGCGGCGATGCTCTGTCGCGGGTCGAGGGAGCCGAAGGGGTTCTGGTGGACCAGCTGCACGGTGGAGCGGAAGTCGCGCAGCGCTCTCCCGCCACCGAGGGCGGTCACCTCGGTGCGGTCCACCTCGATGCTGCCGGCCGTGGGGCGACGGAATCCGGCGATCGCCCGGCCGGTGGTGGTCTTACCGGAGCCGGACTCCCCCACCAGGGCGTGGGTGGTGCCGGGGGCGATGTCGAAGCAGATCCCGTCGACCGCGACGAAGGGTGCGCTGCCGGGGCGGGGGAACTCCTGGCGCAGCTCGCGCACCCGCACCAGCGGTGCCTGCCCGGGCTCGGGGCGGCGGGGGCGGCGGTCCACCCCCTGCCGCAGGGAGGGCGCGTCGTCCAGCAGGGTGCGGGTGTACTCGGCCGTCGGCGCGGCGAGCACTGCGGCGCCGGGCCCGGATTCCTCGATCCGTCCGCCGCGCATCACCACCAGCTGGTCGGCGCGGTCGGCGGCGACGGCGAGGTCGTGGGTGATCAGCAGGACTCCGGCGCCCGTGGAGTCGCGCAGCTCGTCGATGAGGTCCAGCACGGTGGCCTGGACGGTGACGTCCAGCGCACTGGTCGGTTCGTCGGCGATCAGCAGGTCGGGGTCCAGGGCGAGGGCGGCCGCGATCAGCACCCGTTGGCGCATCCCGCCGGAGAGCTCGTGCGGGTACTGGCGGGCCCGCAGGGCGGGATCGTCCAGGCCCACCCGGTCCAGCAGCTCGTGCACGCGGGCGGTGATCCGCTCCCGGTCGTGCCAGCCGTGGATCCGCAGCGGTTCGGCGACGCTCGCCCCGATGGTGCGCACCGGGTCCAGGGAGCTGGTGGGGTCCTGCGGGATCAGTCCGATGCGGGTGCCACGCAGCCCGCGCCAGGCATGTTCGGGCAGGCTCACCAGTTCCTCGCGGGATCCGTCCTGCCCGGTGAGGGCGATGGAGCCGCCGGTGATCCGGCCGTTCTCGGGCAGCAGCCCGATGGCGGCCTGGGCGGCGGAGGACTTCCCGGAGCCGGATTCGCCCACCAGCGCCGTGACCTGGCCGCGCGCGACGCTCAGGTCGATGCCGCGCACCGCCTCGACGGTGGCTCGGCGGGTGCGGTAGGTGATGGACAGGTCGGTGATCTGCAGCAGGGGCGGGACGCTCATGCCTGCTCCCCCTTTCCGAGGGCTGTGCTGAGGCGGTTGGTGGACAGGACCACCGCGGCCACCACCAGGCCGGGCAGGAGGGTCAGCCACCAGGCGGTGGCGACGTAGTCGCGGCCCTCGGCGATCAGCAGCCCCCATTCGGGGGTGGGCGGCGGTGCGCCGTAGCCGAGGAATCCGAGGGTGGAGATCTGCAGGATCGCGGAGCCCAGCTGGAGTGCGGCGAGCGCGGTGACGGGGGCTGCGGAGTTGGGGAGGATGTGGCGCCACAGGATGCTCGGCAGGGTCCCGCCGGAGCCGAAGGCGGCCTCGACGTACTCGCTTTGCCGCACCGCGATCACCCGGGAGCGGGACAGTCGCGCGAAGGTCGCGATGGAGGTGATGCCGACGGCGATCGCGGCGTTGGTGGTGCCGAAGCCCAGCAGGATCACCACCGACAGCGACAGCAGCAGGCCGGGGATAGCCAGCAGCACGTCGACCCCGCGCATCAGCGTCTCTTCGACGGCTCCGCCGACGGTCCCGGCGATCGCTCCGATCGTGGTGCCGACCACCAGGCCGACGGCGACGGCGATCAGTGCGGCGGTGATCGAGTGGGAGGCGCCGTGGACCACGCGGGCGAAGACGTCGCGGCCGGTCGCATCGGTGCCGAACCAGTGCGCGGCGCTCGGCGACTGCAGCGCCTCGGTGCTCGAGGCGGTGGGGCTGTACCCGGTGAACAGGCCCGGCGCCAGGGCCCAGGCGAGGGCGAGCAGCAGCACCAGGGCGGAGAGTGCCACGGTGGGGCGAAGGGCGGGGCGGCGGACTCGCTCGGCCCGCTGACCGGTGCTCGGCCGGGCGCCGGCGGTGTGGCTCAGGATGCTCATCAGGCGGCCACCGCCTCTCGGCGGGCAGGGGCCGCGGTCGTGGAACGGAGCCGGGGGTCCAGCACCGGGTAGAGGAGGTCGACGACGAGGTTGATCACCACGAACACCACAGCGGAGAGCACCACCACCGCCATCAGCACGGGGGTGTCGCGGGCGGCGACGGCCTGCGCGGTCACCAGGCCGACGCCCATCCTGCCGAAGACGGTCTCGGTCACGACCGCGCCACCCACCAGCTCCCCGAACAGCAGCCCGGCCATGGTCAGGGCCGGCAGCGTGGCGTTGCGGGCGACGCTGCGGGTCAGCAGCCACCGGGTCGAGGCGCCGCGGGCACGGGTCACGGCGACGAAGGGCTCGGCGGAGACCTCGTCGATGGAGCGGATGAGCACCTGGGCCAGCGGGGCCGCGATCGGGATCGCGAGCGTGAGCACCGGCAGGATCAGCGACTGCAGCGGGCTCGCGTTCAGCACCGGCACCAGTCCCAGTCGGAAGGAGAACACCTGCAGCAGCACGATCCCTATCCAGAACACCGGCAGCGAGACCATCAGCGAAGGCAGGCCCCGCAGGGTGCTGCGCAGGGCGCGGGTGGCGCCCAGGTGGCGCAGGCCGCCGTGGGTCGCGGCGACGGCGATCACCACGGCGACGGTCACTGCGACCAGCAGGCCCAGCAGGGCCAGCGCCAGCGTGGAGGGCAGCGCCGCGGCCAGCAGCGTCGAGACCGCCGCGCCGGTCTGGACGGAGTAGCCGAGGTCCCCGCGCAGGAAGGAGGCGACCGTGTCGAGGAACTGGAGGAGCGCGGGACGGTCCGCCCCGTAGGCGGTGCGGATCTGTGCGAGCTCCGCGGCCGACAGTCCCAGGTCGGGGTTGCCGTAGCGGGCCATCACCGCGTCGCCCGGCAGGGCGGTGAGCATCACGTACGCGACGATGAAGGCCAGGGAGAGGACCAGTGCGGCACCGCCGATGCGGCGCAGGAGGTAGTGCATGGGATGCCTCAGCCCTCGAGCCAGGCGTCGTAGAAGCTGGGCCGACCCACGGACTCGGTGGCGAAGCCCTGCAGCGCCGCGGTATGTCCGAAGACCTGCGGCTCCTCGAACAGGGGCAGGATGTACGCCTGCTCGGCGAGGTGCGCCTGGGCCGTGGCCGAGGCCTCGGCGCGCCCCTCCTTGCCGGGGGTAGAGGCGATCGCGCCCAGCAGCTCGTCGAGCTCGGGATCTCCGGTGCTCTCATCGGGCTCGGTGTTCAGCAGGACGTTGCGGTTATCGGAGGCGTACTGGGACTTCAGCACGTCGAAGTCGGCGCGCCCCACCATCGAGTGGTACACCTGCACCGTCCCGGGCTCTGCGCGCGCAGCATTCTGCGCAGCCTGGTCGCCGGGCAGCAGCTGCACGTCGATGCCGAGCTCGTCCAGCTGCTCCTGGAGGAGGGTGACGACCTCCTTCGAGCGGGGCTGCGGGAGTGCCTCATTGAAGGTAAGGGTGAGCGGCTGGCCGTCCTTCGCGCGGATGCCGTCGGCGCCGGCGACCCAGCCGGCCTCCTCGAGCAGCGAGGCGGCGAGCTCGGGGTCATGGACGTAGTGCTCGGAGGTGTCCACGTGCCCGAGCGCGGTGGCGGCCAGGGCTCCGGTGGCCAGCGGATAGTTCTCGGTGAACAGGGTGTCGACGATCGCCTGCCGGTCGATCGCGGCGATCAGCGCCTGCCGGATGCGGGGATCCTCGAGGGCGGGATCGCGGAAGCGGAAGTTCAGGCCGTTGTTCACGCCGTTGGTGGCGGCGGCGTGCAGCGAGAGGCCCTCGGCTGCGAACTGGGGCTCGTCGGGGGCTTCGATCTGACGGGCCAGGTGGGCCTGGCCCGAGGTGACGGTGCCCACGCGCACGCTGTCCTCGGCGGCCACCAGGATGTCGATCCCGTCCAGATGGGCACGGCCGGAGTGCTGCAGGGAGGCGGGTGCCCAGGCGTAGTCCTCGCGCGCGGTGAGCGAGAGCTGGGTGCCGATCTGCTCCTCGGCGATCACGAAGGGGCCGGAGCCGATGATCTCCGCCGCGTTGCCGGGGCCGAACTGCTGCCCGTCGCGGTCCAGCGTCGCGGAGGAGAGCAGGCCTGAGTTGAGGGTGGAGACGGCCTGCGCGAACCCGGGCGCGGGGGCGGTGAAGTGGAAGCGGACGGTGACGGGGTCGAGGACCTCGCCGCGGTCGTAATTGTTGATCGCCTCGGAGACGGTCAGGGCGCGCGCGGCATCGCCGGCGCCGAAGAGGTCGAAGTTCTTGACCACGTTCTGTGCATCCAGCGGGGTGCCGTCGGAGTAGGTGACGTCCTCACGCAGGGTGAAGGTGTACTCGGTGGCGTCGTCGTTGACCTCGGGCAGCGCGGTGGCGATCCACGGCTCCAGCTCGAGGGTCTCGGGGTTCTGGTGCAGCAGCCGGTCGGTGATGTTGTTGACGATCCCGCCGTTGGGGTAGAAGCCGGCCGACGGCGGGTACAGCGTGGTCCAGGTCTGCGGCTCCAGGTAGGTGAGGGTGCCGCCTCCGACCGGCGCGCCGTCGGCCGTGGCCCCGCTGCTGCTGGCACCGCATGCCGCGAGGGTGGCCAGGGCCGGCATGGAGATGCCGAGGGCGAGTGCGGACCGACGGGTGAAGGACGCCATGGAGGAACTCCCAAGGGGGCGGAGCGGATGGAGGATCGCGGCGGATGGCCGCGATCCCCAGTAGACCACCCGTCACTAAGTATTTCTATGGCCTGTTCATAGCGTGACACATGGGTAGCGTCAGGCAGGTGCCCGGGAGCGAGCGGGCTCTCGCCTCCGTGCGGCCCGTGTGATGGAGTGGCTCCATGACCGATTCATCTCGTCTCAATGACCGTGACCGTGCTCAGCTGCGTCGCTGCGTGGATCTTGCCGAGGAGGCTCTCGAGGCCGGGGACGAGCCCTTCGGCTCGCTCCTGGTCGACGCCGAGGGAACGGAGCTGTTCGCCGACCGCAACCGGGTGGCCGGCGGCGATGCGACCCAGCACCCCGAGTTCGCGATCGCCCGCTGGGCCGTCGAGCACCTCACCCCTGACCAGCGTGCCCGCGCGACGGTGTTCACCTCCGGGGAGCACTGCCCGATGTGCGCCGCCGCCCATGCCTGGGTGGGA
>JAKDNE010000171.1 GCA_030451965.1 Brachybacterium sp.
TGGTCGAGGGCGTCCCCGGCCTGGGGGCCGCGCAGGTGGATCTCCCCCATGTGGCTGAGGTCGAAGATGCCGGCGCTCTCGCGCACGGCTCGATGTTCCGCGAGATCGGAGTCGTACCGGACGGGCATGCGCCAGCCGGCGAAGTCGGTGAACGTCGCGCCGAGCGACTCGTGGACCGCCGCGAGGGCGGTGCTGCGCAGGTCCTGGTCGGCCATGTGGCTCCTTACTCGTCCGAGGGCGGTCGTCGGGCGGGCTCTGCATCGCACATCACGCAGGAGCGACGACCTGAGCGCCACCTCGCTGTGACGCAGACTCACCATACCGTCAGCGCGCGCTCTCCGTCGCCCGTGCGGTCGCCCGTGTGCGCGGACCGGAGGGGAGCGGGAGCGCGCGTCGGTCAGGGTGAGCCGCCGCCGACCGAAAGGCCCGTGATCCCGGCCCGAGTACCTAGTACCGTGGGGCACGTGACGAAGGAAGGCACGACTGAGTGGCCGATACGGATCCACAGCCCGCGGCTGGTGATCCGGCCGCCGGGCGACGCCGATCGCGGATCGGTCATACGGCTGATGACCGATCCCGTGACCCGTGAATACCTCGGGGGCGCCGTGGACTATGCCTCCCGGCAGGCGCTGGAGCTCTCCCCGCTGGGCCTCACCTGGGGGCGCTGGGTGCTCGCCCTGGCCGAGGACGACACCATGATCGGCTCGATCACCCTCGGCTACGACCGCGGAGAGCTCGAGCTCTCCTATGCGCTGCTCCCGGAGTGGACCGGCATGGGGTACGCGGCCGAGTCGTGCATCGCCCTGCTCGGCTGGGCCCGGGAGGAGCTCGAGGACGAGCAGGTGATCGCCATCAGCCAGACCCGCAACAAGCGCAGCGTGGAACTGCTGCGGAAGCTCGGCTTCTGCGTGCGCCGGGGTCTCGAGGAGTTCGGCGCCCAGCAGCTGCTGCTGGAGCGCGACCTGCACGATCCGCTGCCGGAGTTCGCCCAGCCGCTGCAGACCGAGGCCGACCCGCCGCCCCCGACCCGGCGCTGAGGGAAAGGTGCCGGCGAGATCGCGCCGGCGCCGCGGCACCGGGTCGTCGCAGGAGCGCTCAGCCGCGCGCGACGGGGCAGCTCATGCAGCGGGGACCGCCGCGACCGCGTCCCAGCTCGTCGCCGTTGAACTCGAGGACCTCGACGCCCTGGCCGCGCAGGTACTCGTTGGTGGCCGCGGCGCGCTCGTAGGCGACCACCTTCCCGGGGGCCAGGGCGAGCACGTTGCAGCCGTCGTCCCACTGCTCCCGGGCCGCGGCGTACGCGTCCAGCGGTGGGGTGAGCACGCGCAGTGCCTCGACCCCGAGCCCGCGGGCCAGGACCTGGTCCATCTCGTCGGCCGGTCGTGCGCGCGAGACCAGCCGGTCCCCGGGACGCTCGATCTCGAAGGTCTCCAGCGGTTCCAGCGACCCGAACCGCAGCATCGACTCCTCGTCGACGACGGTGGTGACGGTGTCCAGGTGCATCATCGAGCGACGATGCGGCAATGCGATCGCGACCACCCGCTCCACGGAGCCGTCCGCGAGCAGATCCGCGGCCAGCCGTTCGACACCGACGGCACTGGTGCGCTCCGACATGCCGACCGCGACCACCCGCGGGGACAGCATCATCACGTCACCGCCCTCGACGGTCGCGGTGCCGGCATCATCCCGGCCCACGATGCGTCGCGGCGCGGCAGCGCCCGCGAACTGCGGATGGTGGCGGTAGATCATCTCCAGGTGCAGGCTCTCGCGGCGTCGCGCGGGGTGGCGCATGGGGCTGACGGAGACCACGTCCCCGATCCAGGCCGAGGGGTCGCGGGTGAACAGGTGGTTGGGCAGGGGGTCCAGGACCAGGTGCTCCTCCCCCACCCGGTGCAGGGCGATCGAGCGCGGGCTCACGCCCAGGGCCCGCAGCTCGCCGACGGTGATGCCTCCGATGAGCACCTCCACCAGCGGCGCCGCCGGCAGGTCCCCGAGCGCACCGTGCAGGTCCTGGACCGCGATGTCCCCGAGGGTCGCGGGGTCCAGGACGCGATGCAGCAGCTCCTCCCGCAGCGACGGGTCCTCCAGCAGATCGGCGAGCAGGGTTCGCAGCTGGAGCACCTCGACGCCCTCGGCGCGCAGCAGGGAGGTGAACTCCCGATGCTGCGCCTCGGCCCGGTCGCGCCAGAGCACCTCGTCGAACAGCAGTCCCTCCCGGGAATCCGGGGTGAGCCGTTCCAGCTCGGGACCCGGTCCGTGGACGATCACTCGCCGCAACGTGGAGATCTCGTCATGCACCCCGATCCGGTGCGCTGCTGCCACTGCCATAGGGACTCCTCAGCTCTCGACCTGCGAGCACGCTAACAGAGCATCACGGGCGCCCGGGGCCGAAGCGGGCACTCCGCACCTGCACGACCTCCCCTGCGGTGGATACCCTGGTCATGTCCCATCATCTGCGCCAGGAGGATCCTGTGACTGCGACTGCGCTGTCCATCCCGACCACCACCCTCGCCGACGGCACCGACTTCCCGCTGATCGGCTTCGGCACCTCCAGCATGAAGGGCGTCGAGGGTTCCCGCGCCATCGCCGAGGCCCTGCGCGCGGGCTATCGGCTCATCGACTCCGCAGCCCAGTACGGCAACGAGGCCTCGGTGGGCGCGGGGCTGCGTGACAGTGGCGTGGATCCCGACCAGGCACTGGTGACCACGAAGATCGCCGGTGGCGACCAGGGCCGGGAGGCCGCCCGTGAGGGGTACCTGGGCTCGTTGCGCCGCCTGGGTCTGGAGCGGGCCGCACTGGTGCTCATCCACTGGCCGAACCCCTCCCGGGGCCTCGCCCTGGAGACCTGGCGCACCCTGATCGACCTCAAGGAGGAGGGTAGGGCGCTGCACATCGGGGTCTCGAACTTCCGGCCGGAGCAGCTGCAGGAGCTGATCGATGCCACCGGTGTGACCCCCGAGGTGAACCAGATCCAGCTCTCCCCCGCCCTGCCCCGGCCCGAGGCCGTCGCCTTCCACCGCGAGCACGGCATCGTCACCCAGGCCTGGGGGCCGCTGGGCGGGCGCGAAGGTCTCTCCGAGCAGTTCGCGCTGCAGCGCATCGCGCGGAAGCACGATGTCGCCCCCTCACGGGTCTCGCTGCGCTGGGCGATCGATCAGGGCATCGTGGTGATCCCGAAGTCCCAGGACCCCCAGCGTCAGCGGGACAACGCGACCCTCGACGCCATCCGCCTCGACGAGGAGGACCGCACCCTGCTGGCCTCGCTCGATCTGGGCGAGGCGGCCGCCTGGGACTCCCGCGAGCACGAGGAGTGGTGACCGCGGGCGGCCGTTTCACCCCGGGGTCGGAGCACCGGGAGATCGTCTTCCTCACCGGCTCGGGGATCAGCGCGCGCACGGGTCTGGGCACCTTCCGGGGACCGGACGGGCTGTGGGCGCTCGAGCCCGAGACCGAGGAGGCGATGCATGCCGAGCTGCTCCCCGGCTCCCTGCCGCAGCTGTGGAGGGTGTGGGGACGGATGGCGCGCATCGCCCGTGAGCACGGTCCGACCCCGGGACATCGGGCGATCGCACGGCTGGGCGCCCCGGTGATCACGCAGAACATCGACGGCCTGCATCAGGCGGCCGGCAGCGAGGAGGTCGCCGAGCTGCACGGCAGCGCGCTGCGCGCGGTGTGCTTGGAGGTGCGCTGCACGTGGTCGGCGCTGCTGGAACCGGGCGAGGGATCACGCGCCGAGGACCATGGGGTGCCCGGTGCCTGCCCCCTCTGCGGCGCTCCGACCCGGCCCGACGTGGTGCTCTTCGATGAGCAGCTCCCGCAGGACGCCCTCGAGCTCGCGATGCGGCTGGCACAGCGGTCAGATCTCTTCGTGGCCGTCGGCACCAGCGGGGTGGTGTTCCCCTCCGCGCAGCTGGCACCGCTGGCGGCATCCCACGGCGCCACCACGGTACTGATCGACATCGCTCCGCCCATCGGATCTCGCGCGCTCTTCGACCATGTCATCGCCGAGGACGCCCACGAGGTGCTCCCGGACTGGGAGCGACGGCTCCACCGCGTGGGCGGCACCTCGTTCCTGGATCCCTTCCTCTCCTGACGGGCACGGCCCTGGAGGATACGGCGCTGGAGGGCTCCTCCGGGGCCGCTGGGCTCCGGATCGCGTCAGATCCAGATCGCGGGATCCATCTGCTCCTCGGGGCGGGCGCCGCCGGCACGCACCGTGGCCGGGATCCCGACGGCGGTGGCCCCGTCAGGCACGTCCTTGACCACCACGGCATTGGCGCCGACCTGCGAACCCTCGCCGAGGACCACCGGTCCGAGCACTCGAGCGCCCGCCCCGATGGTCACCCCGTCCTCGACCGTGGGGTGGCGCTTGACGCGGTTCATCGAGCGCCCGCCGAGCGTGACCCCGTGGTAGAGCATGACGTCGTCGCCGACCACGGCCGTCTCCCCCACCACCACGCCCATGCCGTGATCGATGAAGAAGCGTCGTCCGACCGTCGCTCCCGGATGGATCTCCACCCCGGTGACCGACCGGGCGCCCTGCGCGAGGACCAGCGCCGGCAGCCGCGCCCCGCGCGCCCACAGCCGATGGGCGAGGCGGTGGGTCCAGATCGCGTGCAGACCGGGAGAGGTCAGCAGGATCGCCAGGTCATCGGTGGCGGCGGGGTCGCGACGGTGCGCCGCCGCAAGGTCCTCCCGGACCGTTGCGACGGCGTCCATCACCCGATCCAGCGGGTTCTTCGCCATGGGTGCCGACCGTCTCGTCAGTCCGCGTACTCGGCGTACAGCGGGGTGGAGAGGTAGCGCTCACCGAAGGATGGCACGACCACCACGATGGTCTTTCCGGCGAACTCCTCGCGGGAGCCGACGCGGACGGCGGCCTCGATGGCGGCGCCGGAGGAGATGCCCACCAGCAGGCCCTCGGTGCGGGCCACGGAGCGCGCCCGGTCCATGGAGGTGTCCGCGTCGATGTCGATGACCTCGTCATAGATCTCGCGGTCCAGGATGCTGGGCACGAAGTTCGCCCCGAGGCCCTGGATCTTGTGGGGGCCGGGCTGACCGCCGTTGAGGATCGCGGACTCCTCGGGCTCGACGGCGATGACCTTGACCTCGGGCTTGCGCTCCTTGAGCACCTGGCCGACACCGCTGATGGTGCCGCCGGTGCCGATGCCGGCGATCACCGCATCCACGGTGCCGTCGGTGTCGTTCCAGATCTCCTCGGCGGTGGTGCGGCGGTGGACGTCGACGTTGGCAGGGTTGTCGAACTGGCGGACCTGGACCGCGCCGGACGCGGCGGCGATCTCCTCGGCCTTGTCGACCGCGCCCTTCATGCCCTTGGATGCTTCGGTGAGGATCAGCTCCGCGCCGTAGGCGCGCAGCAGCATCCGCCGCTCCTTGGACATCGACTCGGGCATGGTCAGCACCACCTTGTAGCCGCGGGAGCCGCCGATCATCGCCAGCGCGATGCCGGTGTTCCCGCTGGTGGCTTCGACGATGGTGCCTCCAGGCTGCAACTCGCCGGACGCCTCGGCGGCGTCGATCATGGCCACGCCGATGCGGTCCTTGACGGAGCTGGCGGGGTTATAGAACTCGAGCTTGGCGACGATCGTGGCCTTGACCTCGTCACCGAGGCGGTTCAGCTTGACCAGCGGGGTGCGGCCGACCAGTTCGGAGACGTTCTCGTAGATGGGCATGCTTCTCCTCGAGGTTGCGGGAGCCATGGGCTCTAAGGTGATCTTGGCCCGATCATAACCGTTTGGACTGGGTGGGTGCTGGAAGCCCTCGGATCCGCGTCCGGTCCGATCCGCTCGATGCCGGCCGCTCGCCGTCAGCGGCTCAGTAGACCATCCCCATGAACTCGCGGACCTTCGCGAGCGTGGCCTCGGCCTCGGCATTGGCCTTCTCGTTGCCCGCACGAAGCACCTCGAAGAGGTATCCGGGGTCCTGCTCGAGCTCGGCACGGCGGGCCCGGATCGGCGCGAGATGCTCGTTGAGCACCTCGGCGGTGTGGAGCTTCAGCGTGCCCGCCCCGCGATCGCCGATCTCCTCGGCGATCTCCTCCGGGGCCCGCCCGCTGGCCTGTGAGGCGATGGTCAGCAGATTGGCGACCTCGGGGCGAGCCTCCGGGTCGAAGGTGATCCTGCGGTCGGCGTCGGTCTTGGCCTTCTTGATCTTCTTCAGCGTCTCGTCGGCGTCCATCCGCAGCATGACCGTGTTGCCGCGGGACTTGCTCATCTTGTGCTCGCCGTCCAGGCCCAGGATGGTCGGGGCCTCCGAGAGCAGCGCATCGGGTTCGGGGAAGTACGCCTCGCCCCCGGCGTAGCGCTCGTTGAAGCGGCGGGCGATGACGCGGGTCTGCTCGATGTGCGGCAGCTGGTCCCGACCCACCGGCACCAGGTTGCCGTGGCAGAACAGGATGTCCGCGGCCTGGTGGACGGGATAGGTCAGCAGCAGCCCGCCCATCGCGGACTTCCCGGCGGCGGCGAGCTCGGTCTTCACCGTGGGGTTGCGCTCGAGCTCGGGCTGGGTCACCAGCGAGAGGAAGGGAAGCATCAGCTGGTTCAGCGCCGGCACCGCGGAGTGCGTGAAGATCGTCGAGCGCTCCGGATCGATGCCGACGGCCAGATAGTCGGTCAGCAGCTCCCGCACCGATCCCCTGATGTCCCCGATGACCTCGCGGTCGGTGATCACCTGGTAGTCCGCGACGATCAGCCACGTCTCCACGCCGGCGTCCTGGAGACGGACGCGGTTGCGCAACGAGCCGAAGTAGTGGCCGATGTGCAGGGCGCCGGTGGGGCGGTCGCCGGTGAGCATGCGCAGCCCCGAGGGGTCGGACTCGATCTGGGACCAGATCTTGTCGCTGCGCTGCTGTGCGGTGTCGTAGCTGGCGTGGGTGTCGTTCGGTGCGGTCACCACACCATGCTAGC
>JAKDNE010000172.1 GCA_030451965.1 Brachybacterium sp.
CCGCAGCGCCGGCATCCCCAGCACCCTCGGCCCCCGCGCCGGTGGACTCCTCACCGGCGGCCCCGCGCAGCGGCGCCGCCCTGGTGCGCGAGGCGGCACAGGCCTCCCGCAGCGCCGGACAGGGCCTCGGCGGTCGGCGCGGCGAGGCGCCCACGGAGCCGGCCGCGGACACCGACCCCACCGGCGGTGCGACCCGCGACGATGAGGACGCGGTGGTCTCCACCCGCAACGGCCGTGAGGTCGTCGAGAAGCTGCTCGGCGGCAAGGTCCTCGAGATCATCGACGAGAACCGCAGCTACTAGGCCGGTTGCTGCACCGGTGCGCCCCGCCCGGCCGACGAGCGGCTGCATCTCCTGCACCCTGCCTCCGATGGTTGCCCGGAAGGCAAGCGACATCTACTGTTGCCAACATGGCAAATGAGCGTTGTCCGGATCCGGCGCACGATGAGGAAACCCCCGTGTCGGCGCTCGAGGCCGAGATCGCGCTGACAGGCCTCGACGCGGACGGGGCCAGGCTCGCCCACGGTCTTCCGATTCCGTGGGGACACCTCCTCGCCGGCGGCATGCTGATGGCCGTCCTCGTCGGCGTGGACATGCTCTCCGCGGGCTGGATGGCAGCGACAACAGCAGCAACTCTGCTCGGCACGTTCCTGGTGGGCCTGCACTACCGGACGCGATACGGGGTCGTACCGGCGGGCCCGATCGGCCGCCGCAGCACCTGGCTGCTGGTGTTCCTGCTCGTCGCGCTGTTGTTGGCGAAGGTCGCGGTGATGGTCATCGCCGATACCGGGATCTCCCCGTGGGGGGCGGCGTTGCCGATGATCGGAGCCCTCGCCGTGACGCTGCTCTTCGGCGCCAGGTACCACTTGGCGATGCGCGAGGTGCTCGCCCATCGGCTCGGCAGGCGACTGTGAACGATCAGCGTTCTGCACAGTTCGACGAACTCATCCACTCCCCGGTCCGGTTGCGGATCTGCGGTGTGCTGCGGAACGTGGAACGGCTGGAGTTCGCTGTCCTGCGTGACACCCTCGAGCTGACCGACGCGCACCTGTCCAAGAATCTCAAAGTGCTCGCCGACGCAGGGACCCTCACCCTGCGCAGGGAGCGCTCGCCGCAGCGGGCCGACAACCGCCGTCGCACCTGGGTCTCCCTGACCGCGGCGGGCCGGAACACTCTGGAGGCGCACCTGCTCGCGCTTGCGCAGATCGTGGAGGCCGCGCCCCGCTGCCAGTGAAGGCCGGGGAGCCGGGGCTCAGGCCTCGCGCGGCTCGAGCAGGCTGAACAGGTCGGTGCGCAGCGTCGCCGGGTTCACATCCGGTGACGGCGGCGTCACGTAGAACTCCCAGAACGGGTAGACCATCTGCTCCTCGGATTCGCCGATGCCCTCGGTGAAGGCCCCCCACTTCTCGGCCAGCCCCCCGTACCCACCGATATGGGAGGTCCAGGCCACGCGGCCGGCCGGCAGCACGGACCCGGTCACCTCGAACCCGCTGGGCAGGGCGAGGGGCTCGGTCAGCGGCGCGGCGATCGGGAAGCCCATCTCCAGATCGGCGGTGGAGACCGGGGCGCGACGATGCAGCGCGAATGCCGGACCGATCGGGCTGATCCCGACCTCCGCCAGCGCCGCCCCCAGAGACGAGAAGGTCCCGTCCATCAGGGACGCCATCTCGTGCATCGGGAAGTCGCGCCGCGCGACGACAGCTGTGTACACCTCGGGCGCCTGGGCCACCTGGCACCGGGTGGCCGGCTCCGCGGCGTCATAGGGAGGCGGCATCGATGACATCGGTCCACGTCCTGTTCAGAGTCGACAACGGGCCGTGCCGGAGAGCAGCGACCCGCCCTGACGGTACCGCGCCCACCAGAGCGCCGCCACTCCTCAGCCCGCAGGCGGGACGTGCAGGTCGCGGCCGACTCCGGCGAGGTCGAGGGCCAGCTCGCAGAACATCGAGTTGGACCAGGAGAACCACTCGCGGGTGAACATCGTCGGCTCATCGATGTGGACGCCCTCGTGCATCATCCCGGTGCCGCCGTCGGTGCGGATCAGCTGGTGCAGGATGCGCAGCTTCTCCTCGCGGTCCGCGGTGGTGAGACCTTCGATGGACTTCGCGATCGGCCAGACATGGTCCTTCGGCGTGTGCGGGGAGCCGACGCCCTCCAGGAACAGGCCCGCGTAGTAGTACGGGTTGTGCCGCGAGAGCACGGCGGCGCGGGTGGCGACCTGCACGGGATCGTCGGCGTCGGTGCAGCCCAGGTAGGGCAGCGACAGCAGGCTGGGCACGTTCGCGTCGTCCAGGAAGCGGTGCTCGCCGCGGCCGTCGATCTCGTACGCCCAGATCGGCCGCCCCTCGGGGCCGTCGATCAGCGCATGCTCCGTCAGCGCCGAGCGGATCTCGGCGGCGCGCTGCCGCGCCTCGGCCGCCTCGTCGGCTGCGTCCGCGACCTGTTCGAGCAGCTCCGCCAGACGGTCCAGCGCCAGGGCCAGGAAATGGTTGCCCGGGACGTTGTAGCCCAGCTCGCAGGCGTCGTCCGAGGGGCGGAAACCCGCCCACACCAGCCCGTTCGGGGCGGTCAGGGAGCCGCGACCCTCGCGTGCGAGGGTGTCCTGGGAGGGCACACCCGCGCGACGGAAGACGTACTGCGAGCGCTCCTCATGATGCTGCTCGGTGGCGACGGTGGCGAGGATCGCCCGCGCCGCGGGCAGGAAGCGCTCATCCGCCCAGGAGGTGTCCCCGGTCGCGCGCCACAGCCGCCATGCCAGATCCGGTCCGTACGAGAGCGAGTCCAGCTCGAACTTGCGCTCCCACGCCCACGGGTTCTCGAACTCGGTCTCGTCCTCGTCCCAGTGCGCGGAGTCCGGGAGGCGGTTGAAGGCGTTGGCGTAGGGATCTATCTCGAGGTACTGCCAGTGACGGCGCAGCAGCCCGCTGAGCAGGGAGCCCAGCACGGCGCGGTCCTCCTCGGCGCCGACACCGCCCGCCACCAGTCGCAGCAGCGGCGTGAGCTGTGCGGCCGAGTCCCGCAGCCACATGGCCGGGATGTCCCCGGTGATCACGAAGGTGGTGCCGTCCTCCTCGACGCTCACCGTGGTCTCGGCGGTGTTGCGCAGATAGCCGACCACGCGGCCGGCGATCTCCTCCGCGAGGGCGTGGTCGGGGCCGACGAGGTCGGCGAGGCCGGTCAGGACACGGTCATGGACCGCGTCGAGCAGGGGGGAGGGCAGCGTGGCCACGTCACTCCTCAGCGAGGTCGGGCTGCCGGGCGCCCCGGGACGGGGGCCGGCGTGGTCGGATCACACTGTATCCGCGTCCGGGCGGGAACAGCTCACCCGGGATCCGCTCACAGTGGAGGGCTCGCAGGCGTCCCCGGTCGGTCCGGACAACTACAGTGGGGGCCGTGTACGAAGGCATCGTCCAGGACCTCATCGACGAGCTCGGCAGGCTGCCGGGCATCGGCCCCAAGTCGGCGCAGCGGATCGCATTCCATCTGCTGGACGCCGACGACGCCGCCGTGCGCCGACTCGCAGAGGTGCTGGTCCAGGTCAAGGACACGGTGCGCTTCTGCGAGATCTGCGGGAACGTCTCGGCCGACGAACGCTGCCGCATCTGCACCGACACCCGCCGCACCGACGAGGTGATCTGCGTGGTCGAGGAGTCCAAGGACATCGTCGCGATCGAGAAGATCCGCGAGTTCAAGGGCCGCTACCACGTGCTCGGAGGCGCCATCGATCCCATCGGCGGCGTCGGCCCGAGCGACCTGCGCATCACCCAGCTGATGAGCCGACTGGGCTCGGGCGAGACCCAGGAGGTGATCCTGGCGCTGGATCCGAACATCGAGGGCGAGGCCACCTCGGCCTACCTCTCGCGCCTGCTGGGACCGCTCGAGCTCACCGTCACCCGTCTCGCCTCCGGCCTGCCGGTCGGCGGCGACCTCGACTATGCCGACGAGATGACCCTGGGCCGAGCATTCCTGGGTCGACGCTCCGTCTGACCCCCAGGACCCGTTCATGACCTCGCCCCACGCTCGCACCCTGCCGCCGCTGAGAGATCTGCCCGCGCCGCAGGAGCTGCCCCGGGAGTCCCCCTCCCTGGTGCCGCCGGGAGAGATCATCGCCGAGTCCAAGACCGCGATCCGGCGGCGCCTGCTGCGGATCCTGTGGGCACCCGCCCTGGTGCTGCTGGGCCTGTGGTACCTGCTGCTGGTGCTGTACGTCGCCGGCGCCTCGCCCACCTTCTGGTTCGTCGCGCTCCTGGCCGCGCTCGGGGATCCGAGCTTCCTGGATTTCGCGATCCGGAGCCTGGGCTTCACCGGCTCCGGCCTGGGCACCGCGTTCCTCCTGGTCCCGGCCGCCGCGACGCTGCTGAGCCTGCTCACAGCGCTGCTGGCACCCTCGCTCGTGGCCGGCATCCTTCCGCGCCGCTTCCTCAGCGAACACGCGTTCCAGCGAGAAGTGGCCACCCGGGTCACGGCGATGCTGATGCTCCCGCCGGTCCTGGTCGTCCTGATCCTGCCGCTCACCGTGCTGCTCGGTCTGTCGCAGCCGTGGTCCGGTTTCGGTGCCGGGCCCCTGTCCTCCTGGTGCCTGGCGCTCGGCGCGCTGCAGCTCGCCTGGCTGGGGGGGCGCCGGACCGCCCCGGCCTCGAAGCTGCTGGGCAGCACGGAGGCGGAGATGCTGGCCAGCACCTCCCGGCTCGACCGTGACCTCGACAGACGAGCAGCGGCGGCGGCGCAGGTGCGCGCGCAGGACCGCCGGCATCTGCCCCCGAACCTCGGCACCCCAGCGCTGGCCGGCGCCACCACCCCCCGCGGCGCCCTGCGCGCCCTGGGCCTCATCGCCCGCTCGAGTCTGGTGTGGGTTGTGCCGGCCGCGGTCGTCACCGGCTGGGTGATCTTCGGGATCACCGACATGGTCACCGTGTTCTCCCGGCTCGCCAGCATGGACCTGACGCAGATGTCCTCCCCGCTGCGCTGGCAGCAGCTGGTGGTCGCGGCACCGATCGCCGGCCTGGTGCTGCTCGGCCTGGCCCTGGCCCCGGCGCTCGCGGTCATCCTGTCCGCCTCCCAGCGCGACCAGGTCCGTGATCAGCGCACCTATGAGGACTGGACGCATCGCGCCCGGGTCAACCCGTGGGAGGCCCGCGCGGTGGCTCTGACCGGCTGGTTCGCTGGGGGCTGGATGCTGCTGGGGGCGGTCCTGGCGGCACTGGTGCTGCAGCTGCTGCAGGTCGCGACCGCCCTGAGCTGGGTCTGGATCGTGATGATCGTGCTGGTGCTGGCGCCGTTGCAGGGTCTGGCCGCCGCGGCCGCGATGCGCTCAGGGCTGCGAGATGTGCTCTACGGTCCCGCCGGCGGCTTCATGCGGCGCGAGAGCCCGTACGCGCTGGTCGCCCCGGACGTGGGGACCCGCGCCGACCGTGCCAGGGACCCGGTGGTGCGCGCAGCGCTGCGCACACGGCTCCGGGCCGGGGCAGGCGGCCCCGATGCGCCGCCTCTGCTCGAGATCTTCGACCTCGACACCGCAGGGGAACGGCTCTGGGTCGATGACTCGGACCCCGGCGCGACCGATACCGCCGTGCGCGAGGCCGACCTCTCCCGCGGCGCCCTGCCGGACTTCGGCGGCGAGGGCTCGGCCTTCACCGGCGGCGGGCAGGAGCCTGCGAAGATCGATGCCCCGCAGCACGACATCCCGGATTCTCTCAGCGAGCTGCGGGACCGGCGCCGCTGAGAACCGGGCCGATCCCGGACCCGGTGCCGGACGCGTTGCCCGCGCCTCCGTCCGAGCGCGAGGGGCCCGGCCTCAGGCGATGCGGGTGCCCGTGCCCAGGCGCCGGATCGGCACCGCGAGCCTCCGGACCGCCACCGCCAGGGACACGCCCCCGGCGATCATCCACAGCCCCAGCCCCATCGGCCAGACCGGCCGGTTCGGCGGATCGCCGATCCCCTCGGGATATCCGACCTCGTCCGGGTCGCAGTAGATGTTGTGCGCGGGATGCGTGATGGTGGCGGCGGTGCGCACGCCCGACTTCAGCATGCGCAGCGCGTCCAGGTTCTCGTCCTCATCGTCCCAGGTGGGTACAGGCAGCGGCGGGGCGGCCTCGGCCAGCAGGACCACCGGATTGCCCCACAGCAGCGGAAGGGTCCAATCGATCCGCGGGACCGTGCTGATCTCGGTCTCCGGCTCGCATCCGCCCGATTCGAACGGATACTCCTCCGAGTAGGACGAGTAGTACCTCGTCACCTCCTGGTCCTGCTGGAGGAAGATCGCGGAGCTGCCCCAGGCGAAGGGGAGCACCACGGTCACCCCGAACACGATCACGTAGGCCAGCACCACCGAGCCCAGCTGCCGCTGGGTCACCGCGGAGAGCCCCAGCCCGACGGCGGTCACGCACAGCGTGAGCAGCACGATCACCAGCACGATGCGCAGGAAATACAGCGGGCCGATGCGGCCCAGCAGCGCGATCGGCACCACCGACGGCAGGGCGAGCACCAGGAAGGCGAGCCCGGTGAGGAAACCGGCCAGCAGCTTGCCCAGCACGATCTCCAGCGGGCTGAGCAGGCTCGCCTGCAGCGTCGCGAGCGTGCCCGCAGTGCGGTCGCCGTTGATCGAACCGGCCGAGAGCGCCGGCACCACCAGCAGCATCGCGAACAGCACCAGGATGATCTGGAAGCTGAACACCATGGCGGCGATCGGCTCCAGATCGTCCCACTGCGCCGTGTACAGCGTCGGCGCCAGTGCCAGCGCTCCGATGCCCAGCATCACCAGGGTCCATGCCGCGAGCGCTATGTACCAGCGCGAGGACCGCAGTCGCTGGCGCATCTCGAGCGAGGTCACCAGCCACAGCCCCCGGGGCCGCAGCGCGAGGGTGCCGTTCAGAGCACGCGTGCGGCCG
>JAKDNE010000173.1 GCA_030451965.1 Brachybacterium sp.
CTCGAGCGCGGGGAACAGCGGATCCTCGAGCGGAGCCACCCCGGCATCCTCCAGACGAGCCGCGACATAGGCTGCGTCGTCTGCCGGCAGGGGATCGCCGTCGGACAGCGCAGCGCTGCTCGCCGAATGAGATGGTGCCTCCTCCCGCACCTTCTCCGTATCGCCCCGACCCGTGCGGGTCTTGACCTCGAGGAATGAGGTTCCGGCATCGACGTATTCACGCCGACGCACCTTGAAGCGGCGTCGACGTCGGGTGGCGGCGGCGCGGTAGGAGAGCAGATCCGGCGTGTCGTAGTACAGGGAGCGGTAGGCGAAGGTGCGTTGCCGATCGATGTCCAGGACATGCAGATCGTCTGCCAGCTCCTGGAGGACACGCGCCGCGACCTCTGCGGGCACGAGGTACTTGCGATCCGTCCGGGTCATCAGCGCGGCACGCCCGGCCATCGTCTCGAGGTCGATCCCCGGAAGTGAGGCTGCGAGATCACCGAAGCGGTCCACAGCTCGATGAGAGCACGGAGCCGTCATCGGCCGGCCCCGGAGAGGACCGGCGTCTGGTCCACGGAGTGCTCGCGGCTCTCCCCCTCCGCTGCTGCGCGGCGGAATCGGACATCCACGGCGGTCGAGTCGTTGACCAGATCCAGCCGGGTCACGCTGACCGCAGTGATCCGGGCATCGAGCAGCGCGGCCAGGTAGGCACGCAGCTCGTGAGGATCCCTGATCGCCCGATCGATGATGATCTGCTGACGCTGATGGCCCCGCAGCAGTGCGGGATGGTCGATGATCGCGATCGTCAGCACGACCAGCCCCATGAACGACAGCGACCACGCCACGGGAGCGGCTCCGAGCCCGCCCAGCAGGCCGAGTGCGAGCATCGCGAAATAGTAGGCGATCTCGTGCTGGGCCAGCTCATCCGAGCGCAGACGGATGATCGAGAGGACGCCGAACAGACCGAGTCCGACACCGGCGCCGACCTCCGAGGCCGCGAGGACCGCCGAGACGGCGAGCACACCGACGTTGATGCCGAAGAACGCGACCACGAGATCTCGGCGGTAGTGGCGACGCCAGTACAGCCCGAAGGTCAAGATGGTGGCGGCGACGAGATCGGCGACGATCAGCATCAGAGTCTCAGGGTTCATGGAAGCACTCCTCACAGCATTGGGTCGACACCAGGTGCGACCCGGGGGACAGGGAAGTCCGGTGCAACAGGGGGGCACGTCGTCCGGGACGAGACGCGCGCCGAATGCGTCGCCTGAACATGGCCACCCCTCTCGGACACCTGCCACGGTAGGAATGCCTGATGAGGCAGAGGTGAAATGGAGATGAGGAGCTTCTCAGAGAGGCTCGGCAGGCATGCGCGGTGCGCGCAGGCATCCCGCCACCGGCTCCGGACCGCCATCGCCGTCGTCGGTTCAGATCGTGGCGGCATCCACCATCCTCGGGCGCCATGGGCATCGCTGCCTGGTCGGGGGCGGCGATCGTAGACTGTGGGGACCGCAGCGCACCGCGCTCGCTCCTCAGCGTCGGCGACTGCCCACGCCCCGCACCCTCGTGATGAACGGATTCGACCCCGCGATGACCGCTGACGACGCTCGCCCTTCCTCCCACGACACGCTCGGAGACGTCGATACCACCGAGCATGCCTCCCGCACTCCTGGGACCCCCCAGCCCTACAAGGACCTCGGTCTGAAGGACGACGAATACGCGAACATCCGTGAGCTCCTTGGGCGCCGGCCCACCAATGCGGAGCTGGCGATGTACTCGGTGATGTGGTCGGAGCACTGCTCGTACAAGTCCTCCAAGAAGCACCTGAGCACCTTCGGCGAGCACACCACCGACGCGATGCGGGAGAAGCTGCTGGTCGGGATGGGAGAGAACGCCGGGGTGGTCGACATCGGCGACGGCTGGGCGGTGACCTTCAAGGTCGAGTCCCACAACCACCCCTCCTACGTGGAGCCCTATCAGGGAGCGGCCACCGGCGTCGGCGGCATCGTGCGCGACATCATCTCGATGGGCGCCCGCCCCGTCGCTGTGATGGACCAGCTGCGCTTCGGCGCGATCGATCACCCCGACACCGCCCGGGTGGTCCACGGCGTGGTCTCCGGCGTGGGCGGCTACGGCAACTCCCTCGGCCTGCCGAACCTCGGCGGCGAGACCGTGTTCGACCCCGCCTACCAGAGCAACCCCCTGGTCAACGCGCTCGCTCTCGGCGTGCTGCGACACGAGGACATCCACCTCGCCTCCGCGACGGGCACCGGCAACAAGGTGGTCCTGTTCGGGGCGCGCACCGGCGGTGACGGCATCGGCGGTGCCTCCATCCTCGCCTCGGAGACCTTCGAGGAGGACGGCCCGGTCAAGCGGCCGAGCGTCCAGGTGGGTGACCCCTTCATGGAGAAGGTGCTCATCGAGTGCTGTCTCGAGCTGTTCGCCGCAGGCACCGTCGAGGGCATCCAGGACCTCGGCGCCGCCGGCATCTCCTGCGCCACCAGCGAGCTGGCCGCCAACGGCGGCTCCGGCATGCACATCCATCTCGAGGAGGTGCTGCTGCGCGACCCGAGCCTCAACGCCGGGGAGATCCTGATGAGCGAATCCCAGGAGCGCATGATGGCCGTGGTGAGCCCCGAGAAGCTCGCAGAATTCCAGGCGATCGCCGCGAAGTGGGACGTCGAGGCCGCGGTGATCGGGGAGGTCACCGGCGACGGCCGTCTCACCATCGACCACCACGGTCACCGCATCGTCGACGTGGACCCGGCCACCGTCGCCGTCGACAGTCCCGTCTACGACCGGCCCTACGCGCGGCCCGAGTGGCAGGACGCGCTGCAGGCCGATACCGCCGAGGCCCTCCCCCGCCCCGGCACCGCCGAGGAGCTCGCCGCGACGCTGCGCGCCCTGATCGCCTCCCCGAACCTCGCCTCCAAGGGCTGGGTCACCGACCAGTACGACCGTTACGTGGGTGGCAATACCGCACTCGCGATGCCCGATGACGCCGGCGTGCTGCGGATCGACGAGAGCACCGGTCGCGGCATCGCCCTGGCCACAGATGCGAACGGCCGGTACACGAAGCTCGACCCGCGGGCGGGTGCGCAGCTGGCACTGTCGGAGGCCTACCGCAACGTGGCCACCTCCGGCGCGGTCCCGCTGGCGATCACCGACTGCCTGAACTTCGGCTCCCCCGAGGATCCTGGCCCCATGTGGCAGCTGGTCGAGGCCATCGGCGGTCTCGCCGAGGCCTGCGAGACCCTCGAGGTCCCGGTCACCGGCGGCAACGTCTCGCTGTACAACTCCACCGGCGAGCCCGGGCTCATCGACTCGGCGATCCACCCCACCCCGGTGGTCGGCGTGCTCGGCGTGTTCGAGGACGTCGCCCGACGGATCCCCTCCGGCTGGCAGGGCGAGGGACAGTCGGTGCTGCTGCTGGGCACCACCCGGGAGGAGCTCTCGGGCTCCGCCTGGGCCGACGTGGTCCACCAGCACCTGGGCGGAATGCCTCCCCAGGTCGACCTCGAGGCCGAGCGCTCACTGGCCCGCGTGCTGATCTCCTCCGCCGAGCAGGGCCTCGCGACCGCGGCCCACGACCTCTCCGAGGGCGGCCTCGCCCAGGCGCTGGTCGAGTCTGTGGTCCGTTTCGGGTCCGGTGCTCAGATCGATCCGGTGGGTCTCCTCGAGCGCGACGGCGTGGATCTGTTCACCGCGCTGTTCTCCGAATCGCAGGCCCGCGCCCTGGTCTCCGTCCCGGCGGCGCAGGAGGAGCAGCTCATGGCCCTCGCGACCGAGCACGGCGTCCCGGTGCTGCGCCTCGGCACCACCGGTGGCGACGCCCTCGACATCGCCGGAGTGGCCGCATTCACCGTCGGTGAGCTGCGCGAGCTGCGCGAGGGCACCCTGCCGCGCTACTTCGGCTGACGCCCCGGCGGCAGCGAACTGCACGGGCGAAGAGCCCGTCGAGCACCTGCTCGGCGGGCTCGTCGCCGCTCGCGCAGGACGGGCTCAGACTCCGCCGTACAGCAGCTGCGCCTCCGCGGTCTTCGTCTCGACGCCGGCGGCTGCGGAAGCGGGCTCCGGCAGCTCCTCGAGGTCGAGGACCGCACCGCTGCCGTCCTGGATGCTCCAGCTGCTCCCACCGTCGACGAGCGAGCGGTGCTTCACGTCGTAGTAGCCCGCCTTCGCGGTCAGTGCGATCCCGCGCGCACCATGCAGCGAGGCGACGAGATGGTGGTGGAAGCGGGTGGTGATCCAGATCTGGTGCGCCGCAGGGGCGAATTCCCCACCCCAGAAACGGGTGAAGGGGATGAACCCGTCCTCCGCCACCACATCGCGCAGGCGGTCATAGCCGGCGTAGTCGCCGCCCGGCAGCGCCTCCACATACCGGACCCGCTCGCGGGGGATGCCGGAGCGTTCGATGGTGCGGCGCACGTACCCCAGCAGCCGTTCGAACGCCCCGTCGTCGATCGCATCGGACTGGACGCACAGCACCAGCTCCGGCGGCGCGGATCGGTCCGGCACCGGCAGTGCCTCTACGAGATAGGCGTCATCGACCCCTTGAGGTATCCCGAGACGCTGCGCGCTCGGCGCGTCTCGCACGCTCACATGTGCGAAGCCCTGCAGCGTCTCGGAGCCGAAGGGAGCCAGCCCCTGCCCGGTCGCGATCAGCGGGGCGCCGCTGACGCGGGACGCCGCCCGCAGTGCCTCGACGAGCAGATCATTCTCCGGCCACACCGCATTGACGAAGCCCCCGCCCAGAAGGTGCAGGCTCTGCGCCTCCCGCAGGGCCAGCAGCGGCGCGTCGTACAGCGGCGTGCCCAGGCCGGTCACGATGTCCTCGACACTGCGCCGGGATCCGCGCAGGGAGTCCTCGACCGTCCGGAACACAGCATCCGTGACACGCAGGTTCGGGTGGATCCCGCCGAACAGTGCTGTCGCGGTCCCCGGATGTCGGCAGTCCAACCAGACCTCGTCCGCGGGACGGTGCCGGGCCAGATGCTCCAGCCATCGCCGAGCGATCAGCTCGTCCCCGAAGTTCGGGTAGGAGGCCATGGACACCAGGTAGAGAGGCCCCTGCAGAGGGCCCTGGAACGCCGGCTCAGGGGCCGACGTGCGCCGACGGGATCCGAGCACCTCAGAACCGTCCGGTGAGCTTCATCCAGCGCATGACGAAGGTGGCCATCTGGTCACGCTTGATGTAGGCGTCGGGGCGGAACGTCCCGTCGCTCCAGCCCCGGCTGATGCCCGTCGTCGCGAGCCAGCCGATCTCCTTGGCGAAGATGTGGCTCCGGGAGACATCGACGAACCGGTCGGCACCGGAGGAGCTCGCCGAGGGCTCCCCCGCGGCGCGGTACAGGAATGCGGCGACGGCATCGCGCTTGACGGGCTCGAGCGGACGGAAGGTCCGGTTGCTGCCGTGGCCCCAGCCCTTGGTGATGTCCTCGTCGTACGCCCAGCAGATCTCCTTGTAGAAGACGAAGTCGGGGTCCACGTCGCGGAAGGGCGAGCTGCGCGGAGGCGAGTAGGAGGGTGATCCCATCGCGCGGTAGATGAACACGAGCATCGCGTCGCGCAGGTTGTTGCTGTTGGGCTGGAAGGTGCGGTTGCTGCCGCTCCCCCACCCCTTGGTGACGCCGGCGGCGTAGAGGTCCTGGATCTCCAGGAAGAACACCCGCTCGGGGGCCACATCGCGGAAGACGGGTGCGACGAAGCGGGCCGAGCCGTCCTCCAGCGCCGCGGTGCCGTTCTCGAACGGCTGGATGCGTCGATCACCGTCCTGGGAGTCCTCTCGGACAGGACGTCCCCAGCCGGAGTCCCACTGCGCCGCGAAGGGAGTCGCGTAGCCGCTCGCGGCTCCGCCCTCCTGCAGGACGAGCCCCTTGGTGAGCTGGGTCGTGGTGAAGCTGCCGGTGCGATACGCGCTCCGGACCACGGAGCCGAGCGCCGAGGCGCCGCCCGCTCCCTGGAAGGCCCACAGGTGCTCCTTCCAGCCGCCGTCGTTGAAACTCTGCGCCTCGTTGCGGAGGGTGCCGAAACGGGCGTACAGGCCGTCGCCCGGGCACTCGGTGTAGTTCACGTCCCGGTGACCGAACATCTTCGGCAGCGAGACCCGATCCCCCGAGGACTGCTTGGTGCCCGCCGCTGTGGCCCAGGAGGCAGAGCCCTTCACGTCGGTCTGGAAGGTGCTGAGCAGCTTCCAGCCCACCAGGTGCGAGAGGGCGACCTGCGCCGCCCGGGGCGGGGCGGAGCTGCTGTAGTCACCCATCACCGAGATGCCGAAGGATCCGGTGTTGAAACCGAGGGCGTGCGCACCGACGATGTTGCGATGCAGACCGCCGCCTCTGCCTTCGAAGATCTGTCCGTACTTGGAGACCAGCATGTTGTAGCCGATATCCGCCCAGCCCAGCGTGACGGTGTGGTACCGCTGGATGCCACGCACGATCTGCGCGGACTCCGAGGAGGAGTAGTTGTTGGTCCCCGCCGTGTGGTGGATGACCACCGACTTGAGCTGATCGGCGGCGCGGGTGGAGCGCACCCGCGACTCGTCAGCCCCCCAGGCGGCCCGGGAGGTGAACGACGGCGCACCCACCAGCGCGGGAGTGGCGGGATTGACCGCGGAGGAGGCGCTCATGGTCCGCATCTGACGGGGCTGGGACTGCGCCGCCTCGTCCCCGGCGGCCGCTGTGTCGGTCGCCGGAGCGTCGGAGAGCGCGATCACCTGCTCGTCGTCGGCCGTGGGCGAGGTGGTCACGACATGCGCGACGAGCTGTTCGGTGACGTCGGCGCCGTCGAGCTCCGCGCGGATCTGCAGTGCGGAGAC
>JAKDNE010000004.1 GCA_030451965.1 Brachybacterium sp.
CGAGAACCGAGTGGGGCTGGGTGCCGCAGGCGTCCACGAGCTCGTCGCGCGGGGCAGGCCCTGGAGACCGGGCGGCCCGCGCACGGTCCCGCCATTTTCGTCCGAACAGGAGCCAGCCCGTGATCACCGTGCATGACCTCGCCATCCGAGTCGGCGCCCGGCTCCTGATGAGCGATCTCTCCTTCCAGATCACCCCCGGGGACCGGGTCGGGCTGGTGGGGCGCAACGGCGCCGGGAAGACCACGCTGACCAAGGTGCTCTCGGGCACCCTGGACCCGTCCGAGGGCAGCGTCGAGGTCGCCGGGGAGCTCGGCTACCTGCCACAGGACACCCACAGCGGGGAGGACACCGAACCGGTCCTGTCCCGCATCCTCTCCGCCCGCGGGCTCGACACGATCCTCAGGAAGCTGCGCCGTGCCGAGGAGGAGATGGGCGACATGAGCCTCACCGAGGCCCGCCGCGAGAAGGCGATGAACCGCTACCCGCGGATCGAGGCCGAGCTCGATGCGGCCGGCGGCTACGCGGCCGAGGCCGAGGCGAAGCGGATGTCGGCGAATCTGGGTCTGCCCAATCGCCTGCTCGAGCAGGAGCTGGGGACGCTCTCCGGCGGCCAGCGCCGACGGGTCGAGCTTGCGCGCATCCTCTTCTCCCAGGCCGCCACCATGATCCTGGATGAGCCCACCAACCACCTCGATCACGATTCGATCGTCTGGTTGCGCGAGTACCTGATGAACTATCGCGGTGGGCTGATCATCATCAGCCACGACGTGGAGCTGGTCGAGCACGTCGTCAACAAGGTCTTCTACCTCGACGCCAACCGCGCTGCGATCGACATCTACAACATGGGATGGAAGCTGTACCAGCGCCAGCGTGAGGACGATGAGAAGCGCCGCAAGCGCGAGCGCGGCAATGCCGAGAAGAAGGCCACCCAGCTCACCGCGCAGGCGGAGAAGATGCGCGCCAAGGCCACCAAGGCCGTCGCCGCCCAGAACATGCTCAAGCGCGCCGAGCGGATGCTCGACGGTGTCGAGGGGGAGCGGCAGAAGGACCGCGTCGCCTCCCTCCGCTTCCCCAAGCCCGCCTCGTGCGGGAAGACCCCGCTGATGGCCGAGGACCTCTCGAAGTCCTACGGGAGCCTCGAGATCTTCACCGGGGTGGATCTGGCGATCGACCGCGGCTCGAAGGTGGTCATCCTGGGGTTGAACGGCGCCGGCAAGACGACGCTGCTGCGGATCCTCGCCGGCGTGGATGAGTCGGACACCGGCGGTCTCCTGCCCGGGCACGGGCTGCGGGTCGGCTACTACGCCCAGGAGCACGAGACCCTCGATCTCGACCGGACAGTGCTCGAGAACATGATGACCGCGGCCTATGAGCTGCCCGAGGTCGAGGCCCGCAAGATCCTGGGCTCGTTCCTGTTCACGGGCGATGATGTCCACAAGCCGACGCGGGTGCTCTCCGGCGGCGAGAAGACGCGTCTCGCGCTCGCGACGCTCGTCGTCTCCAGCGCGAACGTGCTGCTGCTGGACGAGCCCACGAACAACCTCGATCCGGCCAGCCGTGAGGAGATCCTCGGGGCACTCGCGGCCTTCGAGGGCGCCGTGGTCCTCGTCTCCCACGACCCGGGTGCCGTGGCCTCGCTCTCCCCGGAGCGGGTGCTGATGATGCCGGACGCGGTCGAGGATCTCTGGAACGCGGAGTACCAGGAGCTCATCGAGCTCGCCTGAGCCCTGATCCACCGTGTTCTTGGGGGCGCTCTAGCGGTGACGTTCGCCGTGCTGGTCGCAGGCTCGTCCGAGGTCCTGGGGAGTGCACGCGTGGTGGTCTGCGCACGCTCGGTGACAGCGTGGGTTGCGACGCACTGGAATCGCTGTTGCCCCCGCGCGAAGCGCACTTCACGGCATTTTCGGGCGGGCGACTCAGGAGTCCGCGGGCGTGAAGACCTCCAGCGCATTGCCGTCGGGGTCGGTGAAGCTGAGGGCGCTTCCGTATGCCGCGTCCTGCACACCGCCGTGGTCGACCCCGAGCGCATCCAGATGCTCGGCCCACGACACGAGCTCGTCGCGAGAGCGGCAGGCGAAGGCCAAATGATCGAGACCCGGTGTGGTCGGGTCGAAGGGCTGGCCGCTGCCGCGGTCGTGCTGGGTCAGACCAAGGTGCATGCCGCCGGGGATCGGCAGCAGACGCCTCACGAAGGGCCCGTCGTCCAGCGTCGCGTCCGGCTGCAGGCCCAGGACGTCCTCGTAGAAGGCGAGGCTCACGGCCAGGTCCGTCACAGTGAGGGCAATATGGTCGACGTGGAAAAGTTCGGGCACGAAGACACTCCTGGGGGCGAGCCGCCCCTCGTCAGAGGCGACGTCGGCTGTTGATCGGGTGTCGCCACACTATCGGCAGCCGTCGATATCTGGAGGCGAAGCGCGCCACACGAGCCGCACCTCGTCTGGCGACAGCGGCCGCGGTGGGCTGGCGTTGTAGCGGTCGCCCGTCGATCCACGTGATCCTAGATCCAGTCGGGGCTGGTGCCTGGCAGGTTCGAATCGCCCCGGGTTCATCCGAGGCTCGCAGGTGCCGCGGCGACGGTCGCAGGCACGGGCTGATCGTGTTGGTAGGTGCTCTCGAGCTCAACCGGCGGAATCATGCCGATCTCGCCGTGGAGGCGGCGATGGTCGAACCAGTCGATGTACTCGTCTCCCACGCCCTCAACCCCGAAGACACCGGCCCGAGCACGACGGGAACCCCACCCCGACCACAACGATCACCATCGGTGGATCAGGACTGAGCAGGACGGTGCGTCACCGAGCATCAGCACCGGAGTAAGCGTTTATCCACTGTATGATGATGAACAGTATTCAGCTGCTGTCAGGAGTGTCCCATGTTCGTCCTCTCGCTCTCCGGCAGGCCCGGTCACGGCCGGTCCGCCGCCGATCCCGTCCCCGCGCTGCTCGAGGCGCTGGCGGACCTCGAGCTGTCCCGCCCCGCCGAGCGCACCGTCGGCCCCGAGGCGCTGGTGCTGACCGGTCGTGCCGACGAGGCGCTCGAGGTCCTGCTCCGTGCCGCAGAGGTCGGCGGACTGGCCGTCGGCCTCGGCGTGGGGGCCGTGGGGCGACCGCTGCCCGCCTCGGTCCGCGAGATCGCCGGGCCTGCGGTCGGAGCGGCCGAGGAGGCCCTCCGCGCCGCCGGTACCACCTCCCAGGTGCCGCTTGCCGTGCGTGCTGCCGATGCCCGACACCAGGACACCGCCGCCGACGTGGAGGCGGTGCTGCGGCTGGTGGGCTGGATGATCCGTGCCCGCAGTCGCGGTCAGTGGGAGGCGGTCCGGGCGCTGCGCCACGATCCCCGGGCGACCCAGGCCCAGCTCGCGGAACGCCTGGGCGTCACCCAGCAGACGATCTCGCGGGCGGTGAAGAGCAGCGGCTGGCGCGAGGAGAGCGCCGCACATCCGCTCGCGGTGCGCCTGCTGAGCATGATCGACCTCACGTCGGCTCGCTGAGCTCCCCGCAGACCGGGGGTGCAGAGCTCCTGCGCGCTATCCTTGGTCCGCCACGACGACAACAGAGGAGACCCATGGCGACGACGAACGATCTGAAGAACGGGATGGTCCTGGTGCTGGACCAGCAGCTCTGGAGCGTGGTCGAGTTCCAGCACGTCAAGCCCGGCAAGGGACCGGCCTTCGTGCGCACCAAGCTGAAGAACGTCATGTCCGGCAAGGGCGTGGACAAGACCTTCAACGCCGGCCTCAAGGTCGAGACAGCGACGATCGACCGCCGTGACATGCAGTACCTCTACAACGACGGCATCGATTACGTCTTCATGGACGCGTCCGACTACGAGCAGATCAATCTCTCCCCGGAGGCCGTCGGGAGCGCCCGGGACTTCATGGCGGAGAACCAGGACGTGGTCGTCGCGTTCCACGAGGAGGCGCCGCTGTTCGTGGAGCTTCCCGCGATCGTCGAAATCGAGGTGAAGACCACGGAGCCGGGGCTCCAGGGCGACCGCTCCAGCGGAGGCACCAAGCCCGCGACCCTGGAGACCGGACGTGAGATCCAGGTGCCGCTGTTCTTGAACGAGGGTGACCGGGTCAAGGTCAGCACGTCGACCGGCGAGTACAAGGAGCGAGCCTGACGTGACCGGTTCTTCCGACGCCGACGGCGCCCGCGACCACCGGGCCACCGGCCTGCCTCACCCCACCCGCGAGGGTGCGGAGGTCGAGTTCGAGCGGACCGTCCCGGCGGCGGCTGACCGGCTCCACGGCCGATCCCGCGACCGGATCCGGGCGATCGACGTGCTGTTCGAGGCCGACGCCAAGCGCGTCGAGGTGCTGGACGTGCTCCAGGAGCGGCTGCGACGCACCGCGGCGCAGACGCCGCTGCCGCAGCGGGCCCGCGAGCTGGTCGAGCTCTACGCCCCGCAGGCCGCCGACATCGACGAGGATCTCTCCACGCACTCCCGTGACTGGCCGCTGCATCGCATGCCGGCCGTCGACCGTGCGATCCTGCGCCTGGGATGCGCCGAGGTGCTGTACGGCGATCTCGAGACGGGCCGCGGCGCGGTCATCGGCGAGTACACGAAGATCGCCGAGGTGCTCTCGACCGACGACTCCCCACGCTTCGTGAACGGACTGCTGCAGCGGCTCGTCGACGTCCGCGGCCTGCTCTCCTGAGCAGGGCCGCGTCCGAGGGGCGAGCGACCGCGGCCGCCCCGACCCCGGCCGAGTAGGATCGGCCACGCTCATCCGAGCACACCACCCTTTAACGACACGTCCTGTGAGGCGTGGAAGGGAGAAGACAGCATGACCGAACGACCCCTGACCTCCGACCCCGCATCGCCCGAGCGAGCCGACAGCTCCCGCGTGCTGGGGCCCGAGGAGATCCGGCGGGCACTGACCCGCATCGCGCACGAGATCCTCGAGAGCGGCCACGGCGCCGAGGATCTGGTGCTGCTGGGCATCCCGCACCGGGGCGTGCCGCTCGCCCGCCGCCTCGCAGAGCTGATCGCGCGCGCCGAGGGGCTGCCCGAGGACGCAGACCTCAGCGAGCTCTACGGTGCGCTGGACATCACCATGTACCGCGACGACCTGCGCTCGAACCCCACTCGGGCACCGAGCCCGACCCTCATCCCGCGCTCAGGGATCGACGGCCGCACCGTCGTGCTGATCGACGACGTCCTCTTCTCCGGCCGCACCGTCCGCGCCGCGCTGGACGCGCTCGGAGCGATCGGCCGACCCGCGGCGGTGCGCCTGGCCGTGCTCGTGGACCGCGGGCACCGGGAGCTGCCGATCCGCGCGGATCACGTCGGCAAGAACCTGCCCACCTCCCGCACCGAGCGCGTGCACGTCCAGCTCGCGGAGACCGACGGTCAGGACGCGGTCGACATCGTGCGCCCGACCGCCCCCGCCACCGAGGGAGGCCGGGCATGAGGCACTTCATCTCCATCGCCGACCTCACCCGCGGGGAGGCGCTGTCCGTGCTCGCCACCGCCGAGCACATGGCCGACACCCAGTCGCGGGCGATCCGTAAGCTGCCCACCCTGGTCGGAGCCACAGTGGTGAACCTCTTCTTCGAGGACTCCACCCGCACCAGGATCAGCTTCGAGGCCGCGGCGAAACGGCTCTCCGCCGACGTCATCAACTTCTCCGCCAAGGGATCGAGCCTGTCCAAGGGCGAGTCCCTCAAGGACACGGCGCTGACTCTGCAGGCCATGGGGGCCGACGCGGTCGTGGTGCGCTCGGGGTCCTCCGGCGCCGCGCACCTGCTCGCCCACGCCGGCTGGATCGATCAGCCGATCGTCAACGCCGGCGACGGCGCGCATGAGCATCCCACCCAGGCGATGCTCGACGCCTTCACCCTGCGCCGCCACCTGCGCCCCGGGGATCCCCGGGCGGGTCTCGACGGGCTCCACGTGGTGATCGTCGGAGACCTGCTCCACTCGCGGGTCGCGCGGTCGAACGTGCTGCTGCTGACCCTGCTCGGCGCCCGCGTCACCCTGGTGGCACCGCCCGCGCTGGTGCCCGTCGGCGCCTCCGCCTGGCCCTGCACCATCAGCTACGACCTCGACGAGGCCCTTGCCGACTCCCCGGACGCCGTGATGATGCTGCGGGTGCAGCGCGAACGGATGGTCGGCGGCGGATTCTTCCCCACGGAGGGGGAGTACTCGCGCCGCTACGGCCTGACGATCGCTCGTGCCGCCCGACTGCCCGAGCACGCGATCATCCTGCATCCCGGCCCGATGAACCGGGGTTTCGAGATCGCCGGGGCCGTCGCGGACTCCCCGCGCAGCGTCATCGTCGAACAGGTCGCCTCCGGCGTCTTCGTCCGGATGGCCGTCCTCTACCACCTGCTCGCCACCGACGCCCGGGAGGCGCATCGTGAGAACTGAGACCACTGACGACACCGTGTCCGCCTCCGCGGACCCGGCACCGCTGCTGATCCGGGGTGGGCGCCCCTACGGCGAGGACGTCCAGGACCTGCTCCTGGTCGGCGGTCGCATCCAGTCCGTCGGCGCGGACCTGGAGATCCCCGAGGGGACGGAGATCATCGACGCCGAGGACTGCATCGTGCTGCCCGGTCTGGTGGATCTCCACACCCACCTGCGTGAGCCCGGCGGAGAAGAGGCCGAGACGGTCGAGACGGGCACCCGCGCCGCCGCCCGCGGCGGCTTCACCGCCGTGCACGCGATGGCCAACACCACCCCGGTCGCCGACAGCGCCGGCGTGGTCGAGCAGGTCGCCCGCCGCGGCGACAGCGCCGGCTGGTGCACGGTGCGCCCCGTCGGCGCGGTCACCGTGGGCCTGGCGGGGGAGCGCTTGGCGGAGCTCGACGCGATGGCGAACTCCCGCGCCCAGGTCCGCGTGTTCAGCGACGACGGCAAATGCGTCCACGACCCGGTGCTGATGCGCCGGGCCCTGGAGTACGTGAAGTCCTTCGACGGCGTCATCGCCCAGCACGCCCAGGACCCGCGCCTGACCGAGGGCGCCCAGATGCACGAGGGCGTCGTCTCCGCCGAGCTCGGCCTGACCGGCTGGCCGGCGGTGGCCGAGGAGTCGATCATCGCCCGCGACGTGCTGCTGGCCCAGCACGTCGGCTCCCGCCTGCACGTCTGCCACCTGTCCACGGCCGGCAGCGTCGACATCATCCGCTGGGCCAAGCAGCGCGGCATCGCGGTGACCGCCGAGGTCACCCCGCACCACCTGCTGCTGACCGACGAGAACGTGCGCCAGTTCGACGCCGTCTTCAAGGTCAACCCGCCGCTGCGCACCGCTGCCGATGTCGAGGCGGTCCGGGAGGGACTGGCCGACGGCACCATCGACATCGTCGCCACCGACCATGCCCCCCATCCGCGCGATGCCAAGGACCGGGAATGGGACCAGGCCGCGATGGGCATGACCGGGCTGGAGACCGCGCTGTCGCTGGTGCAGCTGACCATGGTCGACGAGGACCGGCTGACCTGGCGGGACGTCGCCAGGGTGCTCTCCGAGACGCCGGCCGAGATCGGACGCGACCTGGAGCAGGGGCGCCCGCTCGCCCCCGGCTCCCCGGCTCATGTGCTGGTCTGGGACCCGCGCCCCGTGCGGGTCGCCGACCCCGCCGAGCACGCCTCCCTCAGCCAGAACTCACCCTTCGCCGGGCTCGAGCTGCCCGGCACCAACCGGCTGACCGTGCTCGGCGGGCGACCCACCGTGCGCGACGGCCGGGTGGTCCAGCGATGAGCGAGCGGCTGGTTCCCGTCCTGCTGCTCGTGGTGCTGTTCGCCGCGGCCCTGGCCGCCATGGCGTGGGGATGGAAGCGGCGCGGCCGCTCCCAGCAGCACCTGCCGGTCCCTGCGGACCGGACCCTCGCCCAGCTGGGGGAGGGGATCACCCACGGACCCGTGGACGCCGTCTATGTCGACACGGTGCTCGCCGAGCAGCCCCTCGAGCGGATCGTCGCCCACGGGCTCGGCCAGCGCGCGAGAGCCCGGGTGAGCCTCGGTGACGGCGGGTCCTGGCGTCTGGAGCGCGAGGGGGCGCCGGACCTCACCATCCCCGCCGCGGACCTCGCCGAGATCACCTCCGGGCCTGGCATGGCCGGGAAGTTCATCGGCGGCGACGGCCTGCTCATCCTCCGCTGGCGCCTCGGCGACCAGCTCCTCGACACCGGTCTGCGCCTCGCCCGGCGCACCGACCACGACCTCCTGCTCTCCCGGAAGGAGCACGCATGACAACCCCCGCTTCCCCCAGGCCCACGAGTCGCCGTGCGCGCCCCGAGAAGGCGCTGCTGATCCTCGAGGACGGCACCGTCCTGCGCGGCTCCGCCTACGGCGCCCGCGGCTCCCGCCTCGGCGAGGTCGTCTTCACCACCGGCATGACCGGCTACCAGGAGACCCTCTCGGACCCCTCCTACGCTGGCCAGATCGTCGTGCAGACCGCGCCGCACATCGGCAACACCGGTGCCAACGCCGAGGACATGGAGTCGAGGAAGGTGTGGGTGCGCGGCTACGCCGTCCGCGACGCCAGCCGCATCGCCTCCTCCTACCGCGCCGAGCAGACCCTGGACGAGCTGCTCATCGGCAGTGACATCGTCGGCATCAGCGACATCGACACCCGCATGCTCACCCGACGACTGCGCGAGACGGGTTCCCTGCGCGGCGGGATCTTCTCCGGCGACGCGCTCGCGAGCCCCGAGGAGCAGCTGCTCGCCCAGGTGCGGGAGCAGCCCGAGATGTCCGGCGCCAGCTTCGTCGAGGAGGTCACCATCGCCCAGCCGGTGGTCCTCGAGCCCGAGGGCGAGGTGCGTGCCACCATCGCCGCCGTCGACCTCGGCATCAAGAGCGCCGCGCCGCGCAGCATGCTCGCCCGCGGACTGCGCGTCCACCTGCTGCCGGCCACCACCTCCCTCGAGGACCTGCTCGCGCTCGCACCCGATGCCGTGTTCTTCTCCAACGGCCCCGGCGACCCTGCCGCCGCCACCGCCCAGGTCGAGCTGCTGCGCGGCGCGCTGGACGCCGACCTGCCCTTCTTCGGCATCTGCTTCGGCAACCAGCTGCTGGGCCGAGCACTCGGCTTCGACACCTTCAAGCTGAAGTACGGCCACCGCGGCATCAACCAGCCCGTCCAGGACCGCGAGACCGGTCAGGTGGCGATCACCGCCCACAACCACGGCTTCGCCGTCGACGTCCCGCTCGAGGGCGAGCACATCGCCCCCTACGACGGCGGCCGCTACGGCCGCGTGAAGGTCTCCCACGTCGGCCTGAACGACGACGTGGTGGAGGGGCTGCGCTGCCTCGACCGCCCCGCGTTCTCGGTCCAGTACCACCCCGAGGCGGCCGGCGGTCCGCACGACGCCTCGCCCCTCTTCGATCGTCTGGCAGAGCTCGCGATCGCCCACCGCGCCGCCTCTGCATCCAAGGAGTCCTGATGCCCCGTCGCCCCGACCTCTCCTCCGTCCTGGTCATCGGGTCCGGCCCGATCGTCATCGGACAGGCCGCGGAGTTCGACTACTCCGGCACCCAGGCCTGCCGGGTGCTGCGCGAGGAGGGCCTGCGGGTCATCCTCGTCAACTCCAACCCGGCCACGATCATGACCGACCCGGACATCGCCGATGCCACCTACATCGAGCCGATCGATCCGCAGATCATCCGCACCATCATCGAGAAGGAGCGGCCCGACGCGCTGCTGCCCACCCTCGGCGGGCAGACGGCGCTGAACGCCGCCATCGCCCTCGCCGAGAACGGCACCCTCGAGGAGTTCGGCGTCGAGATGATCGGCGCCAGCCTGGACGCGATCAACAAGGCCGAGGACCGTCAGCTGTTCAAGGAGGTCGTGGACCGGGTGGGCGGCGAGTCGGCACGCTCGAAGATCTGCCACACCGTCGAGGACCTGCTGGCCGGCGCCGAGGATCTCGGCTACCCGATGGTGGTGCGCCCCAGCTTCACCATGGGCGGGCTGGGCTCCGGCATGGCCTACGACGAGACCGACCTGCGCCGCATCGGCGGTGACGGGCTCCACTACTCGCCCACCACCGAGGTGCTGCTCGAGGAGTCGATCCTGGGCTGGAAGGAGTTCGAGCTCGAGCTGATGCGCGACAGCGCGGACAACTGCGTGGTGATCTGCTCGATCGAGAACGTCGACCCAGTCGGTGTGCACACGGGCGACTCCGTCACCGTGGCCCCGGCACTGACCCTCACCGACGTGGAGATGCAGACCCTGCGGGATCTCGGCATCGCGATCATCCGCGAGGTCGGGGTCGACACCGGCGGCTGCAACGTGCAGTTCGCGACCCATCCCGAGACCGGCCGCGTGGTGGTCATCGAGATGAACCCGCGCGTCTCCCGCTCCTCGGCGCTGGCCTCGAAGGCCACCGGCTTCCCGATCGCCAAGATCGCCGCCCGCGTCGCGATCGGCTTTACGCTGGACGAGATCCGCAACGACATCACCGGCACCACTCCGGCGAGCTTCGAGCCGGCGCTGGACTACGTGGTGGTGAAGGTCCCGAGATTCGCCTTCGAGAAGTTCCCCGCCGCAGACGCGACGCTGACCACCACCATGAAGAGCGTCGGCGAGGCGATGGCGCTGGGCCGCAACTTCACGGAGGCGCTGGGCAAGGCTCAGCGGTCCATCGACGTCAAGGGTGCCACCTTCTCCTATGAGGGGGTCCCGCCCACTCCTGCCGAGGTCACCGAGCTGGTGGACGCCTCCCGCACCCCGACCGCCGAGCGACTGGTGGACATCGGCCGGATCCTGTGGTCCGCCGCCGAGGGGATCGTCGACCTCGCGGAGACCCTCGACCGACTGGTGGAGGCCACCGCGATCGACCGCTGGTTCCTCGATCAGATGCTGATCGTCGCCGAGCTCGCCGCCGAGATCCGCCGCAGCGAGGTGCTCGACGCGGACCTGCTGTCCCTGGCCAAGCGCCACGGCCTCTCCGACGACCAGATCGGTGCCCTCAGCGGACACAGCGGCGACGTGGTCAAGGGCGTGCGTGAGGCACTGGGCATCAACCCGGTCTTCAAGACGGTCGATACCTGCGCCGCGGAGTTCGCCTCCGCCACCCCGTACCACTACTCGACCTACGACCAGGAGACCGAGGTCGAACCGCGCGAGCGCCCGGCGGTGCTGATCCTCGGCTCGGGACCCAACCGCATCGGCCAGGGCATCGAGTTCGACTACTCCTGCGTCCACGCCGCGATCGCGCTGGGCAACCCGGAGCTGCCCGGCGGCGGCTACGAGACCGTGATGATCAACTGCAACCCCGAGACGGTCTCGACCGACTACGACATCGCCGACCGGCTCTACTTCGAACCGCTCACCTTCGAGGACGTGGTCGAGGTCTACGAGGCGGAGAAGGCCGCGGGCCCGGTCGCCGGCGTCATCGTCCAGCTGGGCGGCCAGACCCCGCTGGCGCTCGCCCGTCGCCTCGAGGCCGCAGGACTGCCGATCATCGGCACCAGCCCCGCCGCCATCGACAACGCGGAGGACCGCGGCCACTTCGGCGCGCTGCTGGCCGAGGCGGACCTGCCCGCACCCCCGTACGGCACCGCCTGGGGGCTCAGTGACGCGGTCGAGGTCGCAGCGAACGTCGGCTACCCGGTGCTGGTGCGACCGAGCTACGTGCTCGGCGGGCGCGGCATGGAGATCGTCTTCGACGAGGCCGGTCTGATCGACTACGTCGCGCGGAACCTGCCCGAGGGCGGCCGCGCCGAGGCCCCGATCCTCATCGACAGCTTCCTGGACACCGCGATCGAGATCGATGTCGACGCCCTCTACGACGGCACCGACCTGTACCTCGGCGGGGTCATGGAGCACATCGAGGAGGCCGGCATCCACTCCGGTGACTCGGCCTGCACCCTGCCCCCGGTCACGCTCTCCGATGCGGTGCTCGAGCGGATCCGCACCTCCACCCTCGCGATCGCCGAGGGCGTGGGCGTGCGCGGACTGCTGAACATCCAGTACGCCCTCTCCCACGGGGTCCTCTACGTGCTCGAGGCCAACCCGCGCGCCTCGCGCACCGTGCCCTTCGTCGCCAAGGCCACGGGCGTCCCGCTCGCCCAGGCCGCGGCGCTGCTGATGGCCGGCACCTCGATCGCGGACCTCCGCCGCGGGGGAGTGCTCCCGGCCCAGGGCGACGGCGCCGACCTGCCCGACGACTCGCCGATCGCGGTCAAGGAGGCAGTGCTCCCCTTCAAGCGCTTCCGCACCCATGAGGGACGCGCGGTGGACTCCGTGCTGGGCCCGGAGATGCGCTCCACGGGCGAGGTGATGGGACTGGACTCCACCTTCCCGCTGGCCTTCGCCAAGTCGCAGCTGGCGATCGCCGGCCAGGGCCTGCCCACGTCCGGCACCGCCTTCGTCTCGGTCGCCGACCGTGACAAGCGCGCCCTGCCGCTGCCGGTGGCGCGCCTGGCAGCGCTCGGCTTCGAGATCCTCACCACCGCTGGCACCGGCCGGGTGCTGCGCCGCTACGGCATCCCCTGCCGAGTGCTGCGCAAGGCCTCCGAGCCGGGCGAGGACGCCAGTGTCATCGAGCTGATCGAGGACAGCCGGGTGGACCTGGTGATGAACACCCCGTCGGGCTCCAACGCCCGCGTGGACGGCTACGCGATCCGCGCCGCGGCCACCAGCATGGACGTCCCGATGATCACCACGCTGCAGGAGTTCCAGGCGGCGGTGCAGGCGATCGAGGCACGACCTGTGGAGCGCTTCGAGGTCACGAGCCTGCAGGACCACACCGCACGCCTGACCGCGGTACGCGCCGCTCAGCCGGGCGCATGACCGGGGCGGGGCGGAACCCGGCCGGGACGGGGAGCTTCGGAGAGCGCCTCCGTCAGGCCGTGGAGGCCCACGGCAGGGTGGTCGCCGGGATCGACCCGCACTCCTCCCTGCTGGAGGCGTGGTCGCTGCCGGACACCCCTGACGGCCTGCGGGAGTTCTCCCGGATCGCGCTGGCCGCGGTCGGTGGGAAGGTCGCGGCGATCAAGCCGCAGTCGGCCTTCTTCGAGCGCCACGGCTCCGCCGGGGTCGCGGTGCTCGAGGAGCTGCTGGCCGCCGCCCGCAGGGCGGGAGTGCTGACGATCCTCGACGTCAAGCGCGGGGACATCGGCTCCACCATGGGGGCCTACGCCCAGGCGCATCTGCTTCCGGGCGCCCCGCTCGAGGCCGATGCGATCACCGTCAGCCCATATCTCGGCGCCGGCTCGCTCGACCCGGCGGCGCAGCTCGCCGCCGAGCACGGCAAGGGCCTGTTCCTGCTGGCGCTCACCTCGAACCCGGACGGACCGCAGGTCCAGCACGCGCGGACGACGGACGACACGCCGGTGGCGCTGGAGATCGCGCGACACGCCGAGCGGATCGGGAATGCCGGTCCGGGGGAGTGGTCGAGCGTGGGCCTGGTGGTAGGTGCGACCGTCGGCGGCGCGTATCGACAGCTCGGTCTGGATCGTGCCGCACCGTCGGTCCCGCTCCTGGCTCCGGGCTTCGGCGCACAGGGCGCGGGCCCCGCGCAGCTCCCCGACGTCTTCGGAGAAAACGCAGGTCACGTGCTTGTTTCGCTGTCCCGGGGCCTGCTGGCCGCAGGCCCGGACGAGGCGACGCTGAGGGCTCGGGCCGTGCAGCTGCAGGCGGACTACGCCTGAGCCGTCCGGGCCGGCGCCACCGCCTCTCGGCGGCGGCCCGGGCAGCCCTCCGGAGAGGCCCGCGCGGACATCGATCCGCACCGGACCAGCGACGAAGCGTGTGAAAAGTGCGCTCCGCCACGAATATGGGGTTACGCTCTTCCCACATCGAGGTCCTCCCGGATCTCCACGTCACCAGCAAGAGAACAAGAGGTAAGAACAGTGGCTCTCCCTCCCCTCACCCCTGAGCAGCGGGCCGACGCCCTGAAGAAGGCTGCCGAGGCTCGTCGCGAGCGTGCCGCCATCAAGGCTCGCCTGAAGGACAGCGCCGGTCACCGTGGCGAAGAGATCCAGAAGGTCCTCAAGGAGGCCGAGACCAACGAGATCGTCGGCCGTCTCCGCGTCTCCGCGCTGCTGGAGGCCCTCCCGGGCGTCGGCAAGGTCAAGGCGCAGCAGATCATGGAGGAGATCGGTATCTCGCCCTCCCGCAAGATCCGCGGCCTCGGCTCCCACCAGGCAGAGAAGCTCGTCGCGCACTTCGCAGAGTGAATGATTCCTCCATCGGGGTCGACGCTGAGCCGGCGTCGGCCCCGGTCACCGTTCTGGCCGGTCCCACGGCGGTCGGCAAGGGCACCGTCTCCGCGGCGATCCGTGCCCGGTATCCCGAGATCTGGCTGTCGGTCTCCGCGACCACCCGGGCCCCGCGCCCCGGTGAGGTGGATGGCGTCCACTACCGCTTCGTGAGCGAGGAGGAGTTCTCCTCCCTGGTCGAGAACGGCCAGATGCTGGAGTGGGCCGTGGTCCACGGTCGCAACAAGTACGGGACCCCTCGGGGCCCCGTCGAGCAGAAGGTCGCCGAGGGGCGCCCGGTGCTGCTGGAGATCGACCTGGCCGGTGCCCGGCAGGTGCGTGATTCCCTGCCGGAAGCGCAGTTCGTGTTCCTCTCCCCACCGGACTGGGACACGCTCGTGGACCGGCTGGTGGGCCGGGGCACGGAGGAGGCGGAAGAGCGCGAGCGCCGATTGGCGACCGCGCGCGTCGAGCTCGCCGCGGAGGACGAGTTCGACGTCACCATCGTCAACGACACCGTGGACCGGGCAGCCGATGAGCTCGCCCGCCTGCTCGGCGTGCGCGACCTCACCTGAGCGCCCGGGCCCGCACCCTCGTCCCCGGCGCGGGAAGGGCGTATCCTGAAGCGTCGCACGTCATATCTCACGAAGGGACATCCGTGGCCGGAACAGTCGCACATCCCGAAGGCATCACGAACCCCCCGATCGACCGTCTCCTGGAGACCGTCGACTCGAAGTACGCCCTGGTGCTGTACGCCTCGCAGCGCGCTCGCCAGATCAACTCGTATTACTCGCAGCTCTCCGAGGGACTGCTGGAGTTCGTCGGCCCGCTGGTGGACGTCGAGAACCAGGAGAAGACGCTCTCGATCGCGCTGCGTGAGATCGACGAGAACCTGCTCACGATCCGCGAGATCGACGAGGAGGAGTACGCCGCGCAGAACGAGCCGGATCCCAACGCTCCGGCCCCGCTGATGCTCGGCGACAACGCTCCCGAGATCCCGCCGACCGACTTCCCGCTCTGATCCCGGCCCTCACCGGATGATCCGATGAGCAGCCAGCTGCGCACCCTCGCCGGTGCCCGCGTCCTGGTCGGTGTCGGCGGAGGCATCGCCGCATACAAGACCGCGCACCTCGTGCGCGGTCTTGTCGGTGACGGGGCCGATGTCCGCGTCGTCCCCACGACGGCGTCCCTCGAGTTCGTCGGGGCCGCGACCTGGGAGGCGCTCAGCCACCATCCGGTCCTGACCTCGGTCTTCGAGGACGTCGAGGAGGTCGCGCACGTCCGCCTCGGCCAGCAGGCCGATCTGGTGGTGATCGCCCCCGCCACAGCGGACCTGCTGGCCCGTCTGCGGATCGGCCGCGCCGACGACCTGCTGACAGCCTCCGCCCTGGTCACCCGCGCCCCGATCGTGGTGGCGCCGGCGATGCACACCGAGATGTGGGAGCACCCCTCCACCATCGAGAACGTGGCAGTGCTGCGCGAGCGCGGCCTGACCGTGCTGGATCCGGCCGTGGGCCGGCTCACCGGCCCCGACTCCGGCCCGGGCCGACTCCCCGAACCCGAGGCCATCCTCGAGGCCTCTCGCGCAGCGGTCGCCGCGCCGCGGGACGAGCACGGCGCCGTGCGCCGCGACCTGGTCGGCCGGGACCTGCTGATCACTGCCGGCGGCACCCGTGAGGATCTGGACCCGGTCCGCTTCCTCGCCAACCACTCCTCGGGCAGGCAGGGCTGGGCGCTCGCCCACGCCGCCCTCGCGCGGGGGGCCCGCGTGCGCCTGCTCGCCGCGAACGTGGAGCTGGAGACGCCGCCCGGCGCCCAGCGCCTGGACGTCAGCAGCGCTGCCGAGCTCGCCGCACTGGTCGCAGAGCACCGCGGCCAGGTCGACGCGCTGGTGAGGGCGGCCGCAGTGGCGGACTTCACCGGCGCCGAGCGCGCGGAGTCCAAGATCAAGAAGGACGAATCCGCCGGGGACGGCAGCGACGCGGTGCCCGCGATCGCGCTGCGCCGCACTCAGGACATCCTGCGGCGTAGTGTGCTCGAGCGCACGGAGTCCGGGTCGGATCGCCCGGCGATCGTCGGATTCGCCGCCGAGACCGGGGCAGAGGGCATCAGCGCCCTCGATCTGGCACGGGAGAAGGCCCGCCGCAAGGGTGCGGATCTGCTGGTCTTCAACGACATCACCGGCGAGGTGTTCGGCGCCGCCGACAACTCGGTGCGGATCCTGGACCGCAGCGGCGAGGAGGTCGCCCGCGCAGAGGGCTCCAAGACCCTCGTCGCCCACGCCGTCCTCGACGAACTCCTCCCCGTCCTGCCGGAAGTACCCTGATCCCCATGACCACCAGCGAGCTGCGCACCTTCACGTCCGAATCGGTCACCGAGGGGCACCCCGACAAGATCTGCGACCAGATCTCCGATGCCATCCTCGATGATCTGCTGGCCCAGGACCCGGGCGCCCGCGTGGCGGTGGAGACCATGGTGACCACCGGTCTCGTCCACGTCGCCGGCGAGGTCCGCACCAGCGGGTACACCGACGTCGCGACGATCGTGCGCAACGTGATCCGGGAGATCGGCTACGACTCCTCCGAGAAGGGCTTCGACGCCGACTCCTGCGGTATCGAGGTCTCCATCGGCGCCCAGTCCCCGGACATCGCCCAGGGGGTCGACACCTCCTTCGAGTCGCGCGGGGATGTGGCGGCCGAGGCGTTCGCGAAGCTCGGTGCCGGGGACCAGGGGCTCATGTTCGGCTACGCCTGCCGCGACACCCCCGAGCTGATGCCGCTGCCCATCCACGCCGCTCATCGGCTCACGCGCAACCTCTCTGCGGCCCGTCGCGATGACGTGCTCCCGTACCTGCGCCCGGACGGGAAGACCCAGGTCTCGATCGGCTACGACGAGGACGGTGTGGCCCGCAGCGTCGACGCGATCGTGGTCTCCACCCAGCACAGCGCCGAGGTGGACCTCGACAGCCAGCTGGCACCGGCGATCTCGAAGGTCGTCATCGCCCCGGTGCTCGAGGACCTCGAGCGGCTGGGCCTGGACACCTCCTCCGTGGTCACCCACATCAACCCCTCCGGCCGCTTCGTGCTCGGCGGCCCCAAGGGCGATGCGGGCCTGACCGGTCGCAAGATCATCGTGGACACCTACGGCGGCATGGCCCGTCACGGCGGTGGCGCGTTCTCCGGCAAGGACCCCTCGAAGGTGGACCGCTCCGGTGCCTACGCGATGCGCTGGGTGGCCAAGAACATCGTCGCCGCGGGACTCGCCGACCGCTGCGAGGTGCAGGTCGCCTACGCCATCGGTGTCGCCGAGCCGGTGGGCCTGTACGTCGAGACCTTCGGCACCGGGCACGTCCCCTCGCACCAGATCGCCGCCGCCGTCCGGAAGGTCTTCGACCTGCGTCCCGCCGCGCTCATCGACGCGCTGGACCTGCTGCGCCCGATCTACTCCCTGACCTCGGTGCACGGCCACTTCGGCCGCGAGCTGCCCGAGTTCACCTGGGAGCGCAGGGACCGCGCCGAGGAGCTGGAGCGCGCCCTGTGACCACGCCCGATCCCGCCGCCGACCCCGACGCACCCGAGACCCGCCTCGATCCCGCACTCGCCTCCCGCCTCAAGCACGACGAGGCCGGACTGCTCACCGCCGTGGTGCAGGACGCCACCGATCGCCGGGTGCTGATGGTCGGCTGGATGGATGACGAAGCGCTGCGCCGCACCCTGACCACGGGACGCGTCACCTACTGGTCCCGCTCCCGCAGCGAGTACTGGCGCAAGGGGGACACCAGCGGTCATGTCCAATGGGTCCGTTCGGTCGCTCTGGACTGCGACGGCGACACCCTGCTGGTGAGCGTCGACCAGGTCGGCGCGGCCTGCCATCGCGGCACCGACACCTGCTTCGACGACGGCGACCTGGGCGCCCTCGTCCTGGACCCTCTGGAGCGCACCTCATGAACGATCTCCCCACCCGCGCAGAGGCCTATCCCGAGCAGGTCGGCGGCCGCGAGGGCGATGCGCTCGGCGTGATCGTGCCCGATCGAGAGACCTTCCGGGCGCTGGCCGCACGCCAGCGCGTGGTCCCGCTCAGCGTACGGCTGCTGGCCGATGAGGACACCCCGGTCTCCCTCTACCGCCGGCTGACGGCCGACGGCGGGACCCGCGGCACCTTCCTGCTCGAGTCCGCCGGGGAGGGCGAGGACTCCCGCTTCTCGATCATCGGCACGCGGGCCCGCGCCGTCCTCACCGAGCGCGACGGCCAGGCGCAGTGGCGCGGGGACGTCCCTGCCGGGGTCCCCACCTCGGGCAGTCCCGTGGAGGCGCTGCGCGCGGTCACCAGCGAGTTCCGTGCCGCCCGGCAGGCCCACCTGCCGCCGTTCTCCGGCGGCATGGTCGGCTTCGTCGCCTATGACGCGGTCCGGCACTGGGAGAAGCTCGCCGAGTCCCCGCCCGACGAGATCGGCCTGCCCGACCTGTCGATGCTGCTGGCACAGGACGTCGTGGTCCACGACGCGCACGACTCCACCGTGGTGCTGGTCGCCAACGCCCTGAACCTCAACGCCACCGATGACGGCGTCGACGCCGCCTACGACGACGCCCTCGCCCGGCTGGAGACGATGCGGGAGCGGCTGCGCACCCCGATCAGCGGCGGCCCGGTGGTCTACGACACCGTGCGCGAGCTCGAGCCCACGGCACGCACCTCGCAGCTCGAGTACGAGCGGGCCGTGCACGAAGCGGTCCGCGACATCATCGACGGCGAGATCTTCCAGGTGGTCCCCTCGCAGCGGTTCTCACTGCCGATCGCCGCGGATCCGCTGGATGTCTATCGCGTGCTGCGGCGGATGAACCCCAGCCCGTACATGTATCTGCTGCGCACCGTCGACGCCGAGGGGGAGCCCATCGACGTGGTCGGGGCGAGCCCGGAGTCCCTGGTGAGCGTGAGGGGGACGACCGCCACCACGCATCCGATCGCGGGCTCACGGCCGCGCGGCGCCACCCCGGAGGAGGACGAGCGGCTCGGGGCCGAGCTGCTCGCCGACCCCAAGGAGCGCTCCGAGCACCTGATGCTCGTCGACCTCGCCCGCAACGACCTGCAGAAGTTCTGCGCTCCCGGCACCGTGGTGGTGCGCGACTTCATGCACCTGCAGCGCTTCTCCCATATCCAGCACATCGTCTCCACCGTCACCGGGACACTGCGCGAGGACGTGGAGGCCTACGACGCGCTGCGCGCCACGTTCCCGGCGGGCACGCTCTCCGGTGCCCCGAAGCCCTCCGCCATGCGGATCATCGACCGGCTCGAGCCGGTGCGGCGCGGCGTCTACGGAGGCACCGTGGGGTATTTCGACTTCGCCGGCGACATGGACATGGCGATCGCGATCCGCACCGCTGTGATCAAGGACGGCACCGCCCACGTGCAGGCCGGCGGGGGAGTGGTCGCCGATTCGGACGCGACCATGGAGCATCGGGAGACGCAGTCCAAGGCCGCCGCCGCGCTGCGAGCCGCCGCGGCCGCCGACACGCTGCGTCCGGCATGAGCGCCCCGGAGCCCGTCGCCCGGCGCGGCCCGCCCGGTCGGCGCACCACGGTCCTCGCCGGCACCGCGGCCTCCGTGCTGCTGGCCGGGACCACCCGGACCAGCTGGATCGACGCGGCGGCACCGGACCTGACCGGCACGGCCCAGCAGGTGGATGTGCTCGGCGCGGACGCGGCACCGGCAGTGCTCGCCCTGGCACTGGTGGCGATCGCCGCCTCGCTGGCCACCTCCCTGTCCTCCGCCTGGCTGCGCTTCCTGACCGGTCCGGTGCTGCTGGTGACCGGGGCCGGGGCCGCCGTCGCGGCGCTCGGCGTCGTGCGCGAACCGGGCGCTGCGGCGGGCTCCGCCGTCACCACCGCCACCGGTGTGGTCGGTTCCGGTCTCGAGGCCGAGACCACCGCGTGGCCCCTGCTGAGCCTGGTTCCCGCGCTCGCGGTGCTGGCGGTCGGAGCGCTGGTGCTGCTCACGGGGGGCACCTGGCCGCGCCGCGACCGGTACCGCAGCGCCGCCGTCACGATCGCCGCTGACCCCGCGGAGGATCCCGCGGCGGCCTGGGACGCCCTCACCCGAGGAGAGGACCCCAGCGTCGAGGAGCCGGAGGCGCCACCGCCCTCCCGGTGATGCCGCTCACCGGGTGCGCGACACCCCGCACACGCCGATGGACGATGCGCCGTCCATCACCCGCTGGCGTGGCACAATGGCCTCGACCGGGACCCTGACTGGAGAAGGATCATGCCGAAGAGCTACGCAGTGCCGCCGCCGCCCCACCACAACGAGGGCAAGACCGTCGCGGCCTGGACCATGAACCTCGGCGTCGTGCTGGGGGCCCTTGCGATCGGCACCGGCATGGTCGTGGGGGACCTGAACATCCTGATCTGGGTGGGCGCCGGAGTGGTCCTGGTGGCCCTCGTCGTCGGCGTGGTGCTGTCCATCACCGGCCTCGGCCAGCCCCGTGAATACGGCAAGACTGAGGCCGCGGCCACCGCCGGCGGCAGCTCCGAGCACAACGCGCGCTCCGCACGGCCCGCCGAGGCCGACGCGAGGTGACCTCGCCGGCGTGGCAGGAGCACCGCACGGTCGTGCCCGACGCCCCCGCCAGGGGTCCGCGCCAGATGCTGCTCCCGCTCGTGATCGTCGCCTCCGGACTCACCCTCGCCGTCCTGGTGCAGCTGGTCTTCGACCCGTTCCGCACCCATATCCCGCTGTGCGTGCTGAACCACCTCACCGGCCTGGAGTGCCCCGGCTGCGGAGCGATCCGTTCTGTGCACGCCCTGCTCGACGGGCAGCTGCTCCTCGCACTGCGGAACAACGCGCTGGTGACCATGGCGATCCCGCTGACCGGCATCGGTCTGGGGGTCTGGGCCGTGCGGCGCGCCCGCGGGATGCGCACGAATCTGATGCCCCCGAACACGGTGCTGCTGGCGCTGGTCGGTATCGCCGTCCTGTACGCCGTGCTGCGGAACCTGTCGATGTTCTGGTTCCTGGCACCGATCTCGTACGTCGGCGGCTGAACCCGCCACCGACGCCCGTGGCGGCGCACCGGCGCCTCGCCACCCCGACCTGCTGCAGGAGGCCTGCGTGACCACCACCGGAACCGTCCTCGACGAGATCATCGTCGGCGTGCGGGAGGATCTCTCGGCCCGGCGCACGACTGTGCCCGACGCCGAGATCGCACGCCTGGCCCAGGCGGCCCCGCCGGCCCTGGACGCCGCCGCGCGGCTGCGCGGGGACGGCACCACCATGGGGCTGATCGCCGAGGTCAAGCGATCCAGCCCGTCCAAGGGGGCCCTCGCCGAGATCCCGGAGCCCGCCGAGCTCGCCTCGATCTATGCGGAGTCGGGCGCCAGCGCGATCAGCGTGCTCACCGAGCAGCGACGGTTCCGCGGCACCCTCGCGGACCTCGACGCGGTGCGGGCACGGGTCGACATCCCGGTGCTGCGCAAGGACTTCGTGGTCGAGCCGTACCAGGTGCTCGAGGCCCGTGCCCACGGCGCCGACATGGTGCTGCTGATCGTCGCCGCCCTCGACGACGCCCAGCTGCGGGACCTGTACGACCTGGTCGGCGGGCTCGGCATGCAGGCGCTGGTGGAGACCCACACCGCGCCCGAGCTCGAGCGTGCGCTCGCCCTCGGGGCGGACATCATCGGCGTCAACGCCCGGAACCTCAAGGACCTCACCGTCGACCTCGACCGGGCCGCGGACCTCCTGGGCCGGGTCCCCGCCGGACCGCTCGCGATCGGCGAGTCGGCGGTGCTCTCGGTCGCCGACGTCGAGGCCTATGCCGCCGCCGGTGCCGATGGTGTCCTGGTCGGCGAGGCCCTGGTCACCTCCGGCGACCCCGCCACCGCCGTCGGCTCGTACCGTCGGGTGGCCCGTCGCGGCCGCCCCCTCCCGGAAGGAGCTCAGGCATGAGCAGTCCCGATCCCGAGCACGTCACCCTCGAGGATGTCCTCCTGGACCTCACCCGCCCCACCTCCGAGCTGCGCTCCGAGACCGGCCCGTACTTCGGGGACTTCGGAGGCCGCTTCCTGCCCGAGGCATTGGTGCCCGCGCTCGATGAGCTCATCGAGGTGTACGAGAAGGCGATCGTCGACCCGGAGTTCACCGCCGAGCTGCGTCAGCTGGCCGCCGAGTACACCGGACGTCCCTCCCTGCTCTCCGAGGCCCCGCGCTTCTCACAGCTCGCCGGCGGTGCCCGGATCCTGCTGAAGCGGGAGGACCTGAACCACACCGGCAGCCACAAGATCAACAACGTGCTGGGGCAGGCGCTGCTGACCAGACGCATGGGCAAGACCCGGGTGATCGCCGAGACCGGGGCCGGCCAGCACGGCGTCGCCACCGCGACCGCTGCCGCGCTGTTCGGGCTGGACTGCACCATCTACATGGGCGGCGAGGACACCGAGCGTCAGGCCCTCAACGTGGCACGCATGCGCCTGCTGGGAGCGGACGTGATCCCCGTCGAGCAGGGCTCCCGCACCCTCAAGGATGCGATCAACGAGGCTTTCCGCGACTGGGTGGCCAACGTCGAGACCACCCACTACCTGCTGGGCACCGTCGCCGGCCCCCATCCCTTCCCGGCGATGGTCCGGGATTTCCACCGCATCATCGGTGAGGAGGCACGGGCCCAGACCCTCGAGCGGGTGGGCCGCCTCCCCGACGCGGTCGTCGCCTGCGTGGGCGGCGGCTCCAACGCGATGGGGATCTTCCACGCCTTCCTCGACGACACCGACCCGGTGGTGCGGCTGATCGGCTGCGAGGCCGGCGGCGACGGCATCTCCTCCGGTCGCCACTCGGCGACCATCACCGGCGGCACCGCCGGGGTGCTGCACGGCGCCCGCAGCTTCGTGATGCAGGACGAGGACGGGCAGACCATCGAATCCCACTCCGTCTCCGCGGGGCTGGACTATCCCAGCGTCGGCCCCGAGCACGCCTGGCTGGCGGACATCGGCCGCGCTGAGTACCGGGCCGTCGACGACGGACCGGCGATGGATGCCTTCGCCCTGCTGTCGATGACCGAGGGCATCATGCCCGCGATCGAATCCGCCCACGCCCTGGCGGGTGCCCTCCAGCTGGGCCGTGAGCTCGGTGAGGACGCCGTGATCCTGGTCAGCCTCTCCGGCCGCGGGGACAAGGACGTGGACACCGCCTCGAGTTGGTTCGGACTGGTGGGGGACGAACCGGCCCGCGCCGACCTGTCCGCGCTGCGTGCCGCCGCTCGCGAGACCAGCCCCGCAAGGGCAGCAGAGAAGCACGAGGAGTCACGATGACCACCGCCGACACCGCCCGTCTGCGTGCCGACGAGGTCCTGGACCGCGCCCGCTCCGAGCACCGCGCCGCCCTCATCGCCTATCTGCCCGTCGGCTTCCCGGACCTGGAACGTTCGCTCGAGGCCGCCAGGATCCTCATCGACCACGGCGCCGACATGATCGAGCTGGGCCTGCCGTACTCCGACCCCGTCATGGACGGGGCCGTGATCCAGCAGGCCGCCTCCGCCGCCCTGGCCGGCGGCACCCGCACCCGCCATGTGCTCGAGGCCGTCGAGGCGCTCTCGGGCCGCGGAGCGGCGATCCTCGTGATGAGCTACTGGAACCCGATCCTCGCCTACGGTCCCGACGCCTTCGCGCGTGACCTCGCGGCCGCCGGCGGCGCCGGCGTGATCACCCCGGACCTCATCCCCGACGAGGGCGCCGACTGGATCTCCGCCAGCGAGCGGCACGGCGTGGACCGCGTGTTCCTGGTGGCCCCGAGCTCCCCGCGCGACCGCCTCGCGCATGTGGCCTCCCATACCCGCGGCTTCGTCTACGCCGCGAGCACCATGGGCGTCACCGGCACCCGCGCGAGCGTCTCCGCAACCACGGAGGGCCTGGTCGAGCGGACCCGTGCGGCCGGGGCGAAGAACGTCTGCGTCGGACTCGGAGTCTCGAACGGTGAACAGGCCGCCCAGGTGGGCGCGTACGCTGATGGAGTGATCGTCGGATCCGCCTTCGTGCGCGCGCTGATCGAGAACGAGGGCGATGACGCGGCGGCCCGCACCGCCCTGGCAGCGGTGGCCGATGATCTGCGCGCCGGCGTCGAGCGCGCCCGCACCGAAACCTGAGCGAAGGACCCGCATGATCCCCAGCCCGTCGATCTCCGCGCTCTCCCTCGGACCGCTCACGATCCACTTCTACGCCCTGTGCATCCTCTCCGGGATCGCCGTGGCGATGTGGTGGGCGACCAAACGGTGGGAGGCGCGCGGCGGTGATGGCGACACCCTGTTCGACATCATCTTCGTCGCGGTGATCGCCGGCATCGTCGGCTCCCGCATCTGGCACGTGCTCACCTCCCCGGAACCGTTCTTCGGCCCGGACGGGGACCCGCTCGCGGTGCTCTACATCTGGCAGGGCGGGCTCGCGATCTACGGCGGGGTGGCCGGCGGTGCGCTCGCGGTCTGGCTGATGGCGCGCCACAAGGGCGTCTCCTTCACCGCCCTGGCGGACACCGTCGCCCCCACTCTGCTGATCGCCCAGGTGCTGGGTCGCTTCGGCAACTGGTTCAACCAGGAGCTCTACGGACCTCCGCTGGATGCCTGGTGGGGCTGGGACGTCACCTGCGTCACCAATGGGCAGACCATCGGCGGCTGCGTCCCCGGCACCTACCACCCGACCTTCCTGTACGAGCAGCTGTGGAACCTCGCCGGGATCGCCGTGCTGCTGCTGCTCAGCCGTCGTTACCGGTGGGCCGGCGGCAGGATCTTCTGGGCCTACGTCGCGATCTACTCCCTCGGCCGCGCCTGGATCGACGCGATCCGCAGCGAGCCGGTGCTGATGATCGGTCCGCTGCGCATCCACACCCTGGTCGCGATCGTGATGGCACTGGTCGGCATCGCGGTGTTCGTCGCGCTCACCCGGCGCAAGCAGCGGCGCGGGGGAGAGGTCGTCGCCGCCGACGGCTCCTTCGAATTGCCCACTCAGGCCGAGGACGGCGGTCCCGACGAGGAAGCGGTCCAGAAGCCCGGCACGCCCCCGTCCG
>JAKDNE010000174.1 GCA_030451965.1 Brachybacterium sp.
GGGGGCGTGGTGCTCGGGGTCGTCGTGCTCCCAGTAGCGGTAGTAGACGGCCTGGGGCCAGTCCTCGATCTGCTCGCCGCGCAGCAGGGGCAGGAAGCTGCGGCCCTGCTGGTCCGGCAGCGCCTGGTCGGGATCGAGGCCGGCGGCTTCCAGCAGCGTCGCGGCGATGTCGACGTTGGTGAGCATCTCCTCGACCCGCGAACCGGCCGGGATCTGCTGCGGCCAGCGCACCATCATCGGCATCTGCAAGGACTGGTCGTACATCAGGCGCTTGTCGAACCAGCCGTGGTCGCCGAGGAAGAACCCCTGGTCGGAGGTGTAGACCACGATCGTGTCCTCGGCGATGCCGAGGGTCTCGAGGTGCTCGAGCACCCGCCCCATGCTGTCGTCGATCGCCTGGACCGTCTGCAGGTAGTCACGCATGTAGCGCTGGTACTTCCAGCGCGCGCGCTCGTCCCGCCGCTCCGCGCCGCGCAGCTCCGGGGGCAGCTCCTCCTTGATGTCGTCGGCCGTCAGATCGTCCGCGATGGACATGCGCACGCCCTGGATCGCGCGGGAGCGGGTGGAGTGGTCCTCCAGCAGGGTGTCCGGCTCCGGGATCGAGCCCAGCGGGTACAGCTCCCGGTGCCGAGGATGCGGGACCCAGGGCCGGTGCGGGGCCTTGTGGTGCAGCAGCAGGCACAGCGGCTGCTCGGGATGCTCGGCGCGCTGATCGTCGAGCCAGTCGAGCGCCAGGTCCGTGACCACGTCGGTCGCATAGCCGGGGACCGCGGCGCTGCCGTCGGGCCCGATCATCTCCGCGTCCCAGTAGGTGCCCTGTCCGGGGTAGATCCGCCAGTCGTCCACGCCGCGGGGCAGCGCCGCCTCGCTCTCGCCCAGATGCCATTTGCCGAACAGGCCGGTGCGGTACCCGGCCTGCTGCAGTGCCTCGGGGACGGTGGGCACCCGGTGGTCGAACTCGGTGTAGATCGTCGCGGCGCCGTTGACGTGGCTGTAGGTGCCGGTGAGGATGCTGGCCCGGGACGGGGTGCAGATCGAGTTCGTGCAGTACAGGGAGTCCAGCCGCGCTCCCTCGGTCGCGACGCGGTCCAGGTGCGGGGTGGAGTTGACGCAGCTGCCGTAGGCGGAGATCGCCTGGGCGGCGTGGTCGTCGGCGAGGACGAAGACGATATGGGGGCGCATGGCGGTCATCCCTTCACGGCGCCGGCTGCCCGGCTCCGGCTCGGCGGCTGTGCTGTCGGCTCCGCGTCGGTGCCGCTGGCTCGATGGGTCCCCTCGTCCAGGCCGCTCATCGACGGGTCGTAGTCGACCTGCCCGATGTCGTACATCGAGGTCATCCAGTGGAAGAAGTTGTCGCCCCGGTCCCGCAGGCGGTGGTAGAGGTCGCTGAGCATCTGCTCGCGCACGGCCCGCATCTCGGGGTGCTCATAGCGGTTGTGCAGCTCGTCGAGATCGAGCTCGAGGTCGTAGAGCTCGTTGACGGATTCGGGGTTGACCACCAGCTTGTACCGCTCGGTGCGCAGCATCCGCTGCGGGCAGGGGAAGTGGTGGCCGTGGAACTCGCACACGATCGCGTCGTCCCACTCCACCTCCTCGCCGCGCACCAGCGGCAGCAGGGACCGGGAGTCCACCGCCGGTGAGGGGTCCAGCCCGCACCAGTCGAGCACGGTCGCGGTGGTGTCCAGCAGGCTCACGAACTCGTCCCGCACCTGCCCGGCGGGGGCACCGGGGACGCGGATGATGCCGGCGGTGCGGTAGATGTCCTCGTACATCGCCGGGCCCTTGTCGTGCAGGCGGTGGGAGCCGGTGAACTCGCCGTGGTCGGAGCTGAACATGACGGCCGTCGAATCGGTGAGGCCCAGGGCGTCCATCTCCGCGAGGACCCGGCCGATCTGCTCGTCGATGAGGGCCACATACCCCCAGTAGACGGCGATCAGCTTGCGGGACTCGGCCTCGCTCATGGTGTCGAAGGTCCAGTGCGCGGAGTAGTTCGCCTGGACGGGTGGTTTGCCGGCGAAGGTCTCCTGGATCGAGGCGGGCAGTTCGATCTGCTCCGGGTCGAACAGGTCGAAGTACTCGTCGGGGACGACGTACGGCAGGTGCGGGCCGTAGAAGTGCAGGGCGAGGTAGAACGGTGTCCCGTCGGCCGATTGCGTCGCGGCGCAGGTGCGCAGCTGTTCGATCGCCCGGTCGGCGAGGTAGTGCTCGAAGGTCGCCTCGACCGGCTGATGCAGTCTCGCCGCGAGCAGGTTGCCGGGCCCGCCGTTGGGCAGGGTGCCGCGCATCTGGTCGGAGATCTCGTAGGGCGGCAGGCCGCGCTCGGTGAGGTAGGCGAGGTAGTCGGGGTGATCGACGGGGTTGTGCCAGCCCGGCAGCTCGGCACCGTCGAACCCGTAGTCGGCCCGGAGCTTCTCGGTGCCGGCATGCCATTTGCCCAGCAGGGCGCACTGGTAGCCGGCCTCCCGCAGCGCCCGGGAGAAGGTGAAGCTGCCCTCGGGCAGGTCCTCCTGGTAGCCGACGTTGCGCTCATAGTTGGCCAGCAGCCGGTGCCGGAACGGCGCGGCGCCGGTGAGCACGCTGGCGCGGGCGGGAGTGCAGATCGCCGTCGGGGTGTACCAGCGCTCGAAGCGGGTGCCGCCGGCGGCCAGGGCATCCAGGTGCGGGGTGCGAGCCAGCGGGTTGCCGTAGCAGCCCAGCGTGTCGGCTCGATGCTGATCGGTCAGCAGGAACAGGACGTTGCGCGGCCCGGGGGCACCGGGCCGCGCAGCGTCCTGCACGGGATCGGGACGGGTCACTCCCCCGCCTTGGTGAACTGATCGAAGAGGTAGTAGTCCGCCGGCGCGACGGGCTCTCCCTCGATCTTGTCGTTCTCCTTGTAGTAGTCGTTCATGGCGGTCAGCCAGGTCTCGATGGTGCCCTTCTCGATGAGGGCGTCCAGATCCGCGCCGGTGTAGTACTCGGCGTTGGAGGCGTCCACAGCGGCGGCCTCGGGGTCGGCCTCGGTCATCGCTGCGGTCAGCTCGATGGTCTTGTCGAGGTTCTCGACGCGGAAGTCCATCGCGGCGCGCAGCACCTTGATCACCGCGATGGTCGCCTCCTCGTTCTCCACGGGGAAGTCGTTGGAGGTGACCATGACGTTGGGGAACTGCATGACGTCGGCGAAGTCGGAGTTCTGGGCGAGCTCCACCAGCTCCGGCACCTGCTCCTTGATGTTGTCGATCATCGGGTACCAGATGCCGGCGGCGTCGACCTGACCGGAGGCGAAGGCGGAGACCACGGTGGGCGGGTCCATGGCGACCTTCTCGATGTCGTCGATGCTCATGCCGGCGGCGTCCAGGGCCAGGCGCACGATCATGTCGCCGCTGGTGCCCTCCGGGATCGCGACCTTCTTGCCGGCCAGTGCCTCCATCGAGTCGATGCCGGGCTGGGCGATGACGCGATCGGCCTGGCCGGAGCCGTTGACGGTGACGACCTTGGCCTTGCCGGAGGCGGGGAGCCACATGGCGCCGGGGCCGATGTAGCCGAAGTCGATGTCTCCGGTGCCCAGGGCCTGGATCTGCAGCGGCCCGTTGGTGAAGGTCTGGAGGGTGACGTTGATCCCGTTCTCCTCCCACAGTCCCTGGTCCTCGGCGATGGCCAGGAGGCTGGCGCCGTTGAAGTCGGGGATGTAGCCGTAGTTCACGTCCATGGTGCCGGAGCCACCGGAGCTGCCGCAGGCGGCGAGCGCGGAGAGGGCGGGGACGGCGGCCATGCCGCCGAGGAGGGTGCGTCGGGAGAAGGTCATCGTGGGGTTCCTATCAGGTGGGACGGACCCGGAGGCAGCTCTGCCGCCGGGGTGCTGCGGGGAGAGGATCACTGGTGGTAGACGGAGGTCCAGATCTCGTTGCGGATCCGGGTGAACTCCTCCGACAGTCGCACCTCCTCGGTGCGGGGGTAGGGCAGGTCCACGTCGATGATCCGGTGGATGCGGCCGGGCTTCGCCGCCATCACCACGACACGGTTCGCGAGGAACGCGGCCTCGTCGACGTCGTGGGTGATGAACATGATGGTGCGCTTGTCCTGCTCCCAGGTCTCCAGCAGGTGCTCCTGCATCCGCACGCGGCTGAGGGCGTCGAGCGCACCGAAGGGCTCGTCCATCAGCAGGATGGACGGGTTCATGGCGTAGGCGCGGGCGATCGCGCAGCGCTGCTTCATCCCGCCGGAGAGGGTCTTGGGCAGTGAGTCGGCGAAATCGCTGAGGCCCACCATGTCGATGAAGTGCTGGGCGCGCTCGCGACGCTCCGCGGCGGGGACGCGCGCGGTCCTGAGGCCGAACTCGACGTTGTCGCGCACGGTCAGCCAGGGGAACAGCGCGTACTGCTGGAAGATCACACCGCGCTCCGGGCTGGGGCCGCGCACCTCGGTGCCGTCCACGCGCGCACTGCCGGAGGTGGGTTCGTCCAGGCCCGCGAGGATGTTCATCAGCGTGGATTTGCCGCAGCCGGAGGGGCCCACGACGGTGATGAACTCGTTCTCGGCCACGTCCAGGCTCACGCCTCCCAGCGCCTCGAAGCGCTGCCCGGCCACGGTGAAGTGCTTGGTGATGTCCTGGACCTGGATCTTGCGCTGGTCGATGGTGGTGGTGCTGTCCATGGGGGTCCTGTTCGTGGTCATCGGCGCTCCTGCCACTGGGTCGCGCGGGCCTCGATCGCCAGCAGGGTGCGGTCCATGACGAAACCGAAGATGCCGATGACGAGGATGCCCACGAAGATGGTGGGCAGGTCGTAGTAGATCTGTGCCTGCTGCATGCGGTAGCCCAGGCCCTGCTGGGCGGCGATCAGCTCGGCGGCGACCACGGTGGCCCAGGCGGAGCCGAGTCCCACACGCATGCCGACGAGGATGAACGGAGTGGAGGCGGGCACCACCACGCGGGCGAAGATGGTGCCGTCCTTCGCGCCGAGCACGCGGGCGGCGTTGAGCAGGGTCTTGTCCACCTGGACCACGCCCTGGAAGGTCGAGATCACGCAGGCCAGGAACGAGGCCAGGAAGATCACGAAGATCTTGGGCTGCTCGCCGATGCCCATCAGCACGATGGCCAGCGGGATGATCGCCAGCGGCGGGATGGTGCGGAAGAACTGCACCCAGGGCTCGAACAGGCCGCGCGCCCAGGTGTACCAGCCCATCAGGAACCCGACGGGGATGGCCAGCGCCGTGCCCAGCAGGAAGCCGCTGAACACGCGGATGAGCGAGGCGGCGATGTCCTTGAACAGGGTGCCAGCGGCAGCCAGTTCGATCAGCGCCAGGATCACCTCGGGCGGGCTGGGGATCTGCAGGCCCACCAGCGACAGCATCCACCACAGGCCCAGGCCCAGGAAGACGGTGACGATGTTCAGCACCAGCAGGGTGGGAACCTTCTTGCGGCCGGTGTCGGCCGCCGGGGCAGGCGCTGTGGTGGTCTCCTCCTCGGACGTGGGGATCGCGGCGGTGGGGTCAAGGAGGACGCCGACCTCGCCGGCGATCACGATCTCGTCGGGATCCACCAGCAGAGCGGCGATGCCGAGAGCGCGGCCGACGGGGTCGGCCAGTGCGGTGGCGAGCCGGAGCGCACGCGGGTCCTCCTGCTCGAGGGCGGCGGCGAAGTGCTCGAGGTCGACCTCGCCGCCGGCGACCCGCTGCCAGGCGTCGGTGACGGCGCCCACGGAGGCGACGGTCTCCAGGCAGCCCTGTCGGCCGCAGCGGCAGTCGCGCGCCTCGGCGGTCTCGTCGGTGATCAGGTGCCCGATCTCGCCGGCCAGCTGGTGGGCCCCGCACAGGGCGGTGCCGGCGCCGAGCACCGCGCCGCCGATGCCGGTGGCCAGGCGCAGGTAGACGATGGTGCGCTCGTCCTCTCCGGCGAGGGTCGCCTCGTACAGGGCGGCGAACCGGATGTGGTGGTCCACCAGCACGGCGCAGCCGAACTCGTCCGCGAACAGCTCGCGGATCCGGGCCCGCACCAGGTGGAAGGGCTCCATGGAGGTCTCCGCGACGGAGAAACCGTGCCAGCTGGCCGAGTTGGGGCCGGGCAGGCCGATCCCGATGCCGGCGAGGAACTCCAGGTGCACCTCGCCCACGGCGAGGTCCCGGATGGCGGCCAGGGTCTGCTGGACGCGGTCTTCCCAGCCGGCGCCGGGCGAGTACCGGGCGACGGTCGAGGCGATGACGTCGCCGGTCGAGTTCGCCAGGCACACGGTGGCGGTGGTGTGGCTGAAGTCGATGCCGACATAGCGCACGGCCCCGGGGTGGATGCCCAGCACCTCGGCCGGGCGTCCGCGCCCGCCCGGGGAACGCTGCTCGGTGACGGTGATGACGCCCTGGTCGAGCAGACCGCCGAGGATGTCCGAGACGGTGGAGCGGGTGAGCCGCAGTGCGTCGGCGATCTCGCCGCGGGTCAGCCGGCGCCCGCGATGCAGCAGCGCCAGCACGTCCGCTCGGTGCTGGTCCCTGACGCTCCATTGCCGGTCCATGGGCGCAGACGCTAATGGGACTTAATTATTCCGTCTATAGTTCGACAGAATGATTGTTGGTCACGGAACGGTCACGAAACATGAGTGAGGGGCCTACGCAGCCGGCGCTCTCGCCAGCCCCGCCACCAGACTTCCACCTCGAGTGAGGGCTGAGCGCTCCACGGCCGTTTCAGCCCTCACTGAGGTCAGAGTTCTGGTGACGCTGTTGCGGCCGGAACGGCACCGCCTGGCCGGGACGACACCGGCCCGGCCCGGTCCGGAGCGATGCTGAGTGCGCCGCGACTGGGGGATGATGGCGCTGCTGCCCGT
>JAKDNE010000175.1 GCA_030451965.1 Brachybacterium sp.
CCCGTGTTCGCGGAAGCGTGCGCCCCATTGCGACAGAGTCGCCCGAGCGATGCGGAACTCGGCGGCGACGTGCGCGATGGGGCGACCGACCTCGACGACCTGGGTGACGGCTCGCTGTCTTCCCACGACCGTCAGCGGCGCATTGCGGTGGTGCATGGAACGGGCCTCTTCCCGCGTGATGGGTGCTTAGACACCACCCATCGTGCGGTCCAGGGGCCCGTTCCTTCATCCCTTACGCGGTGACTACAACGTCATGACCCGCAACAGCTAGAGCTCCACGGCCAGGCCCACCGCATGCGCCGTGGGCGACTGGGACACCATGACCGTGGAGGCCCCGTCGGCGCCGGCGCGGATCGCAAGCTCCTCGCCACCGAGCAGCCGCGCTGATGTCGCCCCGGCCGGGAGCGTGAGCGTCACAGGTGCAGCGTCGCCATCCACGCGTGAGCCCTCCCCGTGCGTCAGCGGCCCGTCCTGGAGCAGGGCGAACGCGTATAGCGTCGAGCCCTTCTGGGTGTGCAGCCACTCGAGGCCACCACCCTGGACCCCGGGCGTCTCCGAGGCGCCGCGGGTGCCGTAGATGCCCTCCCCGCATACCTGCATCCAGCTGCCGAACTCTCCGAGCCGTTCCCGCACGGAGCTGGACATCCGCCCCTCGGCGTCGGGGCCGATGCCGATCAGGTAGTTCCCGCCGCGAGAGACGATCTTCAGCAGGTTCCCGAGGATCTCCTCGATGGGCTTGGCGGGATCGTCCCGTTCCAGGGAGCACCAGGACCTGGTCATGGTGATGCAGGATTCCCAGGGATGGTCGGGAGCGACCTCGGGCAGGGTCTGCTCCGGGGTGCGGTAGTTCTCGTGCGGGCCGTGGACCTCGCGGTCGACCACCAGGATGTCGGGCTGCAGCTCCCGGGCCCGATCCGCGATGCGGTCGATGTCGATCGGTTCGACCGGCTCCCGCACCCATCCGGCATCCAGCCACAGCACGTTCATCCTGCCGTAGCGGGTCAGGAGCTCGTCGATCTGGGCGTGGGTGAACTCCACGAACTGCTCCCAGGCGCGCGGACGCTCGGCGATGTCAAAGTTGTGGAAGCGATCGGTCACCGGCAGTGCGCGGTCCCAGTACCCGGGGTGGGCCCAGTCCGCCTTGGAGAAGTACGCACCGGTCTCCATCCCCGCGGCCTGGAACGCCTCGACCGTCTCGCCGAAGACGTCGCGGCCCAGCGCGCTGTCCTCCGCGGTCGATTTCAGGTTCGAGTAGGCCGTGTCGTACATCGCGAAGCCGTCGTGATGCTTGGTGGTGAACACCAGGTAGCGCATCCCCGCCTCGGCGCAGGAGCGGGCCCAGTCCTCCGGGTCGAACTCGTTGCCGTGGAAGGTGCGCCGCTGGTCGTAGTACCAGTCGTGGTACTCGGCGTCGGTCCCGGTGAAATCGGCCGGCGGATCAGTGAAGTCGCCCAGGCGCTCGCGGTGCAGGGACCAGGAGCCGCCCTGTCCGATCGCGGCGTAGAGGCCCCAGTGGATGATCACGCCCACCTTGAGGTCCTGCCAGTGCTCCAGCGCGGCCTGCGTGCGCGGGTCTTCGGGGCGGATGTAGCCGGGGTCCGGGGAGCCGCCCAGGGCGCCGGCCGCCTCGAGGTCGTCGGCGGTGAAATCGTGTGCTGTCATCAGAACTTGAGTCCTCCCTCTTCGATGCCGCGGAAGAAGTAGCGTTGGGTGAAGAAGAAAGTGATCACGACCGGGAGCATCGCGGTGATCGCGCCGGCCAGCACCACCCGGTAGTCGGTGCCGAAGGAGCCCTCGAGCCGCGAGATGCCCAGCATCATGGTCATGTTGTCATCGGACTGGATCACCAGCAGCGGCCACAGGAAGTCCTGCCAGGCGAAGATGAACGCGGTCAGCCCCACCACCACGAGTGAGCCCTTGACCTGCGGCAGGAAGATCTTCGAGAAGCGCTGCGTCTCGCTCGCGCCGTCCACGAAGGAGGCGTCCTCGATCTCATCGGGGATGCCCAGGAAGGCCGCGCGCATCAGCAGCAGGTGGAAGGGCCCGAGCACGCTGGGCACCCAGACGCCGAGCAGGGAGTCGTACAGACCCCACGCCTGCACCTGCGCATACAGCGAGAGCATGATCGACTCGAAGGGGAAGATCAGCGCCGACATCACCACCAGGAACACCACGGTGCGGCCGCGCCAGCCCTTGCGGGAGAGCATGTACCCGCCCACGGTGGCCAGCACCAGGGCCGAGCCCACCGACAGCGCGCAGACGATCAGCGAGTTGAGGATGTAGCGCACCATGTTGGTCTGCTCGAACATGGTGCGGAACGCATCCAGCGACCAGTGCTGGGGCAGCAGCGTCACGGACTGCCCGAAGATGGGCTCCGTGCTGCTCTTGAACGCCGCCATCAGCGGCAGGATGAGCGGACCCAGCAGCACCAGCAGCACCACGACCAGCAGGATGTACCGCACCACGAGGGCGCGTCCGTGCAGGTCCGAGAGGTTGCGGAAGCGACGACGACGGGGCGGGGGCGCCACATCGCGAGGATGGGAAAGAGCGGGCTCCACGGGAGCGATGGTGTCGGTGGTCATCAGTTCTCCGAGTCTGCGTTCAGGCGCTGGCTGGCGATCAGCAGTCCGATGGTCATCAGGAACAGGGCGACCGCGCCCGCTGATCCCAGGCCGAGCGAGCCGTAGGTCGGGTCCAGGCCGACGGCGCGGATGTACATGGTCAGCGTCTGGGACTCGCCGCCGATGCCGCCGGTCCCGTTGGACAGCAGATGGACCTCGGTGAAGATCTTCAGGCTGCCGATCGTCACCAGGATCGCGACCAGTGTCATCATGGTCCGCACCCCGGGGACGGTGACCGTCAGGAACTTCCGCACCGGGCCGGCGCCGTCCACCGCGGCGGCGTCGTAGAGGGAGCGGTCCACGTTCGCCAGCGCCGCGAGGTACATGATCATGTAGTACGGGATACCGGCCCAGAGGGTCACGGCCATCGCGCACAGCAGCAGGGTCCATCGGCCGGTGAGGAACGAGATCGGCTGATCGATCAGCCCGATGTCCATCAGCGCCACGTTCACCATGCCCTGGTCCCGCAGGATCGCGGACCACGCCAGGGAGATCACCACCAGCGAGGCGATCGCCGGCACGTAGTACAGGGAGCGGAACAGTCCGATGCCCGGCACCTTGTCCCGCACCAGCAGCGCCACCAGCAACGGCAGGAGCACCATCAGCGGCACCACGATGAGCGCGTACACCACGGAGTTCAGCACCGCGTTCCAGAACACGGGGTCACTCAGCAGGTCCCGGTAGTTCTGCAGCCCCACGTTCTCGCCCTGGCCCGACAGCGGGCTCGCATCGGTGAACGAGAGGAAGAACGTGTTCAGGAACGGGAACAGGTAGAACATCGCGACCACCACGACAGGGGCCGCGACCCACAGCCACGGCACCCACCAGGCGCGGTAGCGCGCGGCGCCGTTGCGCACCTCCGGGGGGCGTCGCGTGCGGCGGCGCCGCGGTGGGGTCCCGGTCCCGGACGGGACGGTGCCCTGCCCCGGACCGCGGACGGGTGCTGTCGTGGTCGACATGTGACGCTCCTCGAGGGTGTGACGAGTGGGGGCGGCGCGCAGCCGCCTCGCAGGGATGCTCAGCTGGCCGAGCGCTGCAGCAGGCGGTTCATCGATTCCTGGGCCGAATCGAGGGCCTCCTGGGGTTCGACGTCGCCGACGATCGCCTTGTTCACGGAGTTGAGCAGGGCCTCCTGCACCTGACCGGTGAGGTAGAAGGCGGGCAGGTAGGCCTCGGAGACCTTCGCCTCCTCGGCGGAGATCGAGCGGGCCTGCTCCATCGGGTCCTTGCCGGAGGCCTCCGCGAGGGAGGGGTCGTCCAGCGCCTCCGTCGTGGCGGGGAAGACGACGGCGGTCTCGGTGTCCATGCCGTACTGCGCCCAGGCGAGTCCCTGGGCGGGATCGGTGAGGTGCTGGGCCCACGCCAGCGCCAGCGGCGCGTTGGGGCTGGCGACCGAGACGCCGATGTACTGGCCGGAGAAGATGGGGTTGATGCCCTCCTCGCGCATGCCGCGCCCCACGCCGGTGGCGTCGTAGACCGACTGGTTCGCGCTGCGCACGGTGCGCAGGAACGAGGCGTTCGGCGTCCCGAACGCGAGGGTGCCCTCGGTGTAGGCCTGCGACTGATCGAGGTCGCCGAGCACGGAGTCCTTCGGGATCGCGCCCTCCGCGTAGAGGGAGGCCATCTCCGTCATCCAGCGCAGCGCGTTCTCATCCGCGGCGAAGGTGAACTCGCTGCGGTCCTCGTTCATGATCTGCACGCCCATGCCGTGCCACTGGTCGGACAGGTACCAGCTGGTGTTCCCGTAGAGCGCGTAGTCGCCGTTGTCCGCCGCCGCGATCTGATGAGCCATCTCGAAGTACTCGTCCATGGTGGCCGGCGGGGTCTCCGGATCCAGACCCGCCCGCTCGAAGACGTCCTTGTTGTAGGTGACCAGCAGCGGACCGAAGTACCACGGCAGGGCGGTGTGGTGGCCCTGGTCGCCGAAGGCGATCGAGTCCCAGACGGCGGGGACGAAGGGTTCGCCGAGCCCGGGGCTCTTCACGTCGTAGTCCAGCAGCAGGTTCTCCTGGGACAGCGCCAGCACTGTCGAGGAGGGGACGTTGATGACATCGGCCATCGAGCAGTTACCGGCCTGCGTGACCATCAGGGTGTCGAAGTCCGCGGTGCCGCCCTGGTCCGTCCAGGTGATCGAGGTGCCGGGGTGGTCGGATTCGAAATCGGCGATCAGGTCCGTGAAGAACTCGTCGAAGGTCCCCTTCAGGCCCTGCGTCATGAAGGTGATCTCGCCCGAGAGGTCGCTGAGATCCAGCTCGCTGTCATCGAGGTTCATCTCCGGGATCTCGCAGCCCACGGAGGGCTCGGGGATCCCGCCGTCGCCGCCGGCGTCGCCGCCGGTGGAGGCGCCGGTGCAGGAGGCGGCACCGAGAGTGCCGGCCGCGGCGAGCGAGCCGAGCACGGCACGCCGGGAGAGGGACGACTTCTGAATCACGATGACCTCCATTGGTCGGATGTCTTGGGGGGGGGCGCGGTGCGCCGTTCGAACTCCTGCGCTCCTGCTACGCGTGGCGGCAGGGGCGAGTGGGCGATGACGCCCGAACGGACAGGCAGTTGTTAACTGGTAGGGAACCTACAACTTATTAGCCGCCGCGCACAAGTCCTGAACCCCGCCAGTCCCACGCCGAGCTCGGCCAACACGTAGGATCTATACTTCTGTCGCTCTGCGCCCGCCCAGGCCGGCACTAACATACTGGTAGTGGTCCTACTCATTGACGAGGGAGTTCTTGTGGTCGACATCGGACTGTCCACGCACACCCGGCATCTCACCGACCGCCACGTGCTCGACCACCTCTCGGGGCACGCGCCCCTCTCCCGCACCGAGCTGAAGTCCCGCACCGGCCTCTCCCAGCCCACGGTCCTGGAGGCGGTCAATCGCCTGCTGGACGCCGGAATGGTCGTCGAGGCCGGACGGGGAGCAGGCGGACGACGAGGCCCCAGCGCACAGCTGTACGACATCGACGCCCGGTGCAGGGTCGCCGCCGGGGCGTCCGTCAGCGCCTCCGACGTGGAGCTGGCGATCGTGGACCTGCGGGGGACGGTGATCGCGCAGCGGCGTCAGCCCTTCGACCCGGACGAGTCCGCCTCGCAGGTCTCGGACGTCGTGATCGACCTGATCCGCTCGGCCGGGATCGACGCAGAGCGGCTGGCGCACGTGGTCGTGGGCACCCACGGCCAGATCGAGCGTCGGACCGGCGACCTGGGTTTCGCCTGGGACCTGCCGCACTGGGAGCACGCCACCCTCGAGACGCTCCGCGCCGCCCTGCCGTGCCCGGTGACCCTCGAGCGCGACGTGGAGCTCGCCGCGGCCGCCGAGCACGTGGCCGGGAGCACGCAGGGGCTGACGAACTTCGGCGTGCTGTGGATCGGGATGGGCCTGGGCTACACCAGCCACATCGACGGTGCGGTACTGCGGGGCTCGACCGGCGCCGCAGGGCAGATCGGCTACATGCCCACCCCCGGGGCCCAGTCGCCGCCGCTGCCGACACGGCATGACCACACCGTCGGCTATCACGGCGGCCTGCAGTCCCTGATCGGCTCCGAGGCCCTGCATGCCCTGGCGGCCGAGCTCGAGGTGGACGCCCCGCTGTCGGCCCTCAGTCGGCCCTCGGCACTGCTGGACGCCTATGCCCCTCGTGTGGCGCTGGGTCTGGCCACTGTGACGGCGCTGATCGATCCCGGCACCATCACGCTCAGCGGCGAGGTCGGTCACGCGGGCGGGGACGCGCTGGCCACTGCCGTCGCCGCACACCTGGCGCAGATCGCGCCGACGGAGTGCCGCGTGGTCGCCGGCCACTTCGGCGGGGACGGCGTGCTCAGAGGCGCCCTCGAACTCGCCGCCCGGGAAGCCCGGGACGCGACCTGGGGTGCAGCCGCCCGCTGAACGGCGCCCTCACCGGGCCCGCCCCGAGGCACACGGAGCAGCCATCCCTCCCCCACAGGCCCGATCTTTTGTGACGAGATTGTTGCTCAGCTCACCCCGTGAGGCTACGCTGGCCACGGAAATTTGTAGCCGCCCTACTGGTTCTGGCAGAACACTCCTTCACCCACCGCATGGCCGGGATCCATGCCGAGACGACCACGGCGAGCGCCCTCACGGCGCCGCCCCGAGGACCACGTCCTCCATGACGCCAGAGCCGCCCTCACCAGCAAAGGAGCCCGTGATGG
>JAKDNE010000176.1 GCA_030451965.1 Brachybacterium sp.
TATTTATGCTCGGCGGAGCGGCGGTGGCGGGTCCGTCGTTCGGCTCGCCGCATGCGGCGACGCCCAGCAGGAGGGCGCTGGCGGCGGCGGCGCTGAGGAGGCGTCGAAGCATGAGGGACTCTTCCAGGAGTGCGTCAGATCACCGTCACGGTATCCAGGAAGCGCACGCCCGCGCACGGGTTGGTCGAAATTGTGGACAATCTCAGCGGCGGAACGCCTCCGCAGTCTCCGTCGGATCCAGCACTGCACCTGGATGGGGCCCGGCCTTCTCCCAGGCCTCTCGCCACTCTCCGACCTCGGGGGAGGCGAGTGCTCCACCCGCCGCCAGCACCATGTTCCCGTCGGCCGGGGTGGTCAGCAACGAGGCGAGGGTCAGGGTCCACACGCCGGAGAGGCCCGCCTCGGCTGCGGCGTCCTCGAGCTCGCGCATCTGCGCGGCGAGGAAACGCTGCCCGGCGTCGTCGCCGACATTGACCATCAGCAGGCCGTCAGGGTCGAGATGCGCGAACGCCTCGAGATAGAAATCCTTCCTGGCCAGGTGCGCGGGAGACTCCTCGCCGGAGAACACGTCCAGCACGATCGCATCGAACCGTCGGCCGTCCATCGCGGTGAGCTCCTCGCGGGCATCGCCGATCACGACCTCCAGGTCGGTGCCCTGCGGCATCGGCAGCGCGGTGGTGACCAGCGTGGGCAGCTCTCGCTCGATCTCGACGACCACCTGGGCGGACCCCGGGCGGGTGGCCTGCACGTACCGGGCCAGTGTGAGCGCCCCGGCACCCAGGTGTGCGATCCGGATCGGTCGCCTGCGTGGCCATGCGGTATCGAGCACGTTGGCCATCCTCCGCAGATACTCGTGAACGATGTGCGTGGGGTCCTCGAGGTCGACGTGGGACTGCTCGACACCGCCGATCTGCAGCACCCACCCTCCGGATACCTCGTCCTTCACGATCCAGGCCGGCTGGTCGGAGAAGCTCAGCTGGGCGCTTCGCTGCGTGCCGGGGAGGAAGTCGTGAGGGGCCATGAGGTCATTGTGCGCGACGAGCGCGGTCTCGGAGCCTGTGGTCATCCCCGTCACCGGGGACAATGGGGCCATGCACACCCTCGATCTCTCCGGTCGGCGCTTCACCCTCCGCCGGGCGGTCGCCGCCGATCTGTCCGAACTGGTCGCGCTGCTGGCCGACGACGTGCTCGGACGGGAGCGAGAAGGCACCGACCTCGCGCCCTATGAGCAGGCCTTCAGCGGGATCGATCGTGATCCGAACCAGCTGCTGCTCGCGGTCCGGGACGAGGACGGCGCGATGGTCGCGACGATGCAGCTCACGCTGATCCCCTCTCTTTCCCGCGGCGGCGCCACCCGGCTCCAGCTCGAGGCCGTGCGGGTCGCGGGGTCCACTCGTGGCAGCGGCCTCGGGACTGCGCTGTTCGCTTGGGCCCATGACTGGGGCCGGGCACAGGGGGCCACGCTCGTCCAGCTCACCACCGATGCCGCGCGCGCCGACGCGCACCGCTTCTACGAACGACTCGGCTACGAGCCGAGCCATGTGGGGTTCAAGCTGCCCCTGTGATCCGGGCCGTGCGGCTCAGCGCTGCGGCCCGGAGTGCACGTGGATGTGCAGGTGCTTCGAATCCTGGTACGTGCCGAGGTTCGTGAGCACCGCCGCGGCGCCGTGCTCCCGCTCCACCTCCCGCGCCACGTCCGCCACCACCTGCAGCAGCGCCCGCAGATCGGCCTCGTCCTCCGGCCCGGCCGCCGTCAGCGAGGCGATGTGCCGCTTCGGCACCACCACTAGATGCACCTCCCAGAACGGACGGGTGTGGTGATACGCGAGGACCTGCTCGTCCTCGTGGACCACGTCGAGCGCTCCCGGATTCGGGATCGCGAAGTCGCAGTAGAAATCGGTACCGCGGTAGGCGTGGGCGGAAAGTGATTCGGGCATGCCTCGAGTATCCCCGTCGGTGCAGCTCCACGGATGATCTCCGAGATCACCAGCGCGCCCCTGTCCGGCGGCCTATGGTGGGGGTAACCCCAGGATGTGACGCAGGCAACAGGGAGTGTGGGATGCCGATCTATGAGTTCCGGTGCGAGAGCGCGCATGAGTACGAACGCTCCGTGCCGATCAGCGCCCGCGACCAGGACCTCACCTGCCCCCGCTGCGGGGCGTCCGCGCGACGCCGGATCAGTGCGCCCCGGCTCGGCACCCTCGGCTCCGTGGCCGGGAAGCTGATGGACAGCACGGCTGCGAGCGGCCACGAACCCGCCGTCGTCGACCGGATCCCCGGCGCCCGTCGCACCGCCGGGACACGCACCACCATGGACCCGCGCCATGCGAGGTTGCCCCGCCCCTGAGCCGACATCAAGCCTGGCGGGGCCGTGCAGAGGACCCGTCGCTGTGGAAGGAGAAGCATGCCCAAGAACGTGTTCCCCCTCGACTCCGCGAAACCCTTCACCGAGCAGAAGATCCTCGGTCACAACCGCTGGCACCCGGACATCCCGCCGGCCGTCAGCGTGAACCCCGGCGACGTCTTCCGCGTCGACTGCCGCGAATGGTTCGACGGCTACATCAAGAACGACGACTCCGCCGAGGACATCGCCACCGCCCCCATGCACACCGTCCACACCCTCTCGGGACCGTTCCGCATCGAGGGGGCGAAGCCCGGGGACCTGCTGGTCGTCGACATCCTGGACGTCGGCCCGATCCCGCAGGAGGACTCCGGGCCGCTGTCCGGGCAGGGCTGGGGCTACACCGGCATCTTCGCCAAGCGCAACGGCGGCAGCTTCCTCACCGACCAGTTCCCCGACGCCTACAAGGCGGTCTGGGACTTCCGTGGTGATCGGACCACGTCGCGGCACGTCCCCGGCGTCGAGTTCACCGGCATGACCCACCCCGGGCTGATGGGCACCGCCCCCTCACCCGAGCTGCTGAAGACATGGAACTCACGCGAGGCGGCGCTGATCGCGACCGACCCGGACCGAGTACCCCCGCTCGCCCTGCCACCCGAGCCGCACGGCGCGATCCTCGGCGGCGTCGGAGAGGCCGACCATGACCGGGTGGCCGGCGAGGGCGCCCGCACCGCGCCGGCGCGCGAGAACGGCGGCAACCAGGACATCAAGAACCTCACCAAGGGCACCCGGATCTTCTACCCGGTGTTCGTGGACGGGGCGAACTTCTCCGTGGGCGACCTCCACTTCTCCCAGGGCGACGGCGAGATCACCTTCTGCGGCGGCATCGAGATGGGTGGATTCCTGGATCTCCATGTCGACGTCATCAAGGGAGGCATGGAGAAGTACAACGTCTCCGAGAACGCGATCTTCATGCCGGGCAACACGGCTCCGCAGCACAGCCAGTGGCTGTCCTTCTCCGGTACCTCGGTGACCCTGGACGGAGAGCAGCGCTATCTGGACTCGCATCTCGCGTACCAGCGAGCCTGCCTGCACGCGATCGACTACCTCTCGACCTTCGGCTGGTCGAAGGAGCAGGCGTACCTGCTGCTCGGGGCGGCACCGATCGAGGGCCGCTTCTCCGGCGTGGTCGACATCCCCAACGCCTGCGCCACGGTGTACCTGCCGCTGGACATCTTCGACATCGACATCCGCCCGGGCAGCGGCGAAGTGCCGAAGATCGATCCGGGGATCGGGGCGCCCCGCGCGAGCGTCAGCTGAGTGAGGAGTTCTCTAGGGTGCAGCGCCCGGGCCGACGGGGGAGCGTCGGCCCGGGCTGCCTGCTCGGCAGCGCCGCGGGCACCCGACCGACGGGAAATGCTCAAGGACTACCCGACACCACCGAGCTGCACCTCACCGTTCGCGCCGATCCGGATCGACGAGATGGTCCGCCGAGGGCGCGCCGGCTGAGAAGCTCGTCCTCCACTCGGTGTCCTCCTCGACGAGCTCCTCGAAGTCCTCCACGCCGGGGCTCGATGCAGAACCCGTATCGACCTCCGTCGGGTACTCGAGGCCCTCGACGACCATCGAGGACGGCATGGAGACCTCCTCGTCGCTGGGCACCCGGAAGAGCCTGTCGGCGAGCAGCACATGGCGGCGCTGAGCGACACGTGACCGGGCGCTGCTGACCAGATGGGTGACGAGGATCGGCAGTGCGCAGACGACGGGGGCGAGGAAGAGACCATAGGACTCGCTCGACTCCCGGACGGCGAAGAGGAAGACCGTCAGGAAGACGTCCATCATCAGCACGTTGAAAGCACAGAATTTCAGCAGTTCCCAGCTGATCATGATGCCCACGAACGGGGAATCGGCGGGGATGCCGAGCTGCCTGCTCGCGCTATCGCTGTTCGCCCATTGCAGCACCGCCCGCGTCGTGGTCCGCTCCCTCCAGAGCACCGCCAGGTGCACGGGGACGTATACCGCGATCAGGGCGATCGGGGCGAGCAGCAGGATCTCCTCGTCGGGGAGGAAGACGAACTCGGGCGGGAGAAGGAGCGGAGCGCGGTGCGGATCCCCGGCGAAGAACCAGACGACCACCCATCCCCCCGCACCGAGGACGCAGGCGAGGAACAGACGCAGCAGCCACCTCGCGGCCTGCACCGATGCCTCATATCCGGGGATGCGCTGATCGGGAAGGGCGGTCGAGCACTCCAGCCCGCGGCGCGTCAGATCCGCGTCGTCCTGCTCGCTCGCCGGGGTCGCGGAGAAGCGCAGCAGGGACTCGGCGGCTCCCGCCTGATCCGCCGCGCGGAAGAAGGCGACGGCTTCAGGACCGCCGATCCGCACGAAGGCGAGTGCGTCCCGGGCGACGGGGGTGGAGGTCTTGTCGGGAGAGTCGGTGCTGTGAAGGGGAGCCACAGCAGAACCCTATGCCCGGGAAATCCCGGAGCGTCGCCACCGCCGTCAGTCACCCGGAGCCTGAGCCGCACCTCACCGTTCGTGCCGATCTGGGTCGACGACATGGTCCGCCGCGGACGCGCCGCCGGAGAAGCCGTTCGTCCAGCCGGCGTCCCCGGCATTGCTCGGGAGGTCCCGCCGGACACGCTCCTCGTCCCGGTGCCAGGCCTCGCGCCACTCGCCGTCCCGGTCGGCGAGCTTCTCGGACCACGACATGTCGATGTCGTGCTCGACCAGCTCGACGTGGTCGGGGCACAGCTCGGAGTCGGGGTGCGGGCCGGGGGAGCGGTAGAGCAGGTGCTGGAGCAGATTCTCCCGTCGGTCGAAGATTGTCGCGCGGCGCCCCGCCAGGAGGTGCACGGCGATGACCGGCAGCACATAGATGATCGCTGCGCCGAGACCGGCGCTCAGATCGCCGTCCGCGAACGCCCACATCCCGAGGAAGACGAAGGGGATGACGGAGACGCACAGAGCAGCAAGCATGTACATGCGCAGCAGCTCCCCCTGCTGAGGAAGCGACTGCTCGCACTCCTCCGAGCTACGGGTCAGCTGCTCGAAGTCCTGCTCCGCTAGGGGCTTCCTGCGCCGTGAGAGCACAGCCCGCGCGGCCTGCTCGGCGTCGGCGGCCCGGAAGTACGCGATCCCGTCGTCCCCGACGAGCCGAATGTAGGCCCGTGCGGCAGCCAGTGCGGTAGGGGCTTCGTGCGGGGGGACGCCATGATCGGTGGATGCCACCCAGGAAGCGTCGTCGAGCCACTGCGCGCTTCGCGGCGGACGGCAGATGTGTGAAGAACGAGGAGGAGAAATTGTCAAGACCTGTGGATCGGTGTTCCGCTACCCGACCGAGGAGTTGCTGGCCGGCGCTGTGAGCGCCGGTCACTCGGACCGGAATTGTTCCCCAGTCATCGCCTTCGTCTGCTCGTACTTCTTGCGGATGTCGGCTTGGGTGTCCCCTTCGACCCACGGGCGCTCTAGCACGACAAGGGCGGCCCAGTAGACCACGGTGGTGACAGCCATCGTGATCAGAGCCCCGGAGGACGCCGGCCCGAAGAGCAGTCCGATGAGGAAGCTGATCGGCAACGGAAGTACGGCGACAATCGCCGTCATCGGGACGCTTCCGGGGTCCGGGTGCCGGTGACGGAGAACGAAGATTCGCTCCACGCCGGTCGTGGCAAGCTCGACGGCGACCATCACGACCACAGCCGTGATGATCGCCGTTCCAGCAGGAAAGCTTGCAGTCCACCCAGTCAGACCCAGCCCCCATAGCAGCAGTGCAATTGCGACAACCTTGACCGCCCCAGTCGCAAGATGCCCCGTGAGGGCGAAGGAGAACGCCGGGGGAGTGAAGTCGCTGACATCGCTGTTACCTGCCATCACAGTGGATCCCTTCGGGTCAACGAACGGGTCAGAGAGAGCAGGCGGAGACGACGCCGCCTACTCCGAGAATGCCTTGGAGCACTGTGACCGCTTCTTCGCCGATCTCTGCGGCGGCGGCTCCGGAACGGATCGCCGTCCAGATCCCTCGGACTCCACCCCAGATCGCGCGGGCCCGTCGAATCCAGCCGACGACCTTTGCCACCGGGATCCCGTACTCGATGATCAAAGGAACGATGGCTGCGGCGCAGGCGGCCACGTTGAATGCTGGGGCGACCTCGCCCGGTGGAACCGGCTGTGTGCTGGGCAGGTGAGCCCTGAGCTCAGCTTCGTAATTGGGGTAGGTGTTCGGGTCGGCCTCCTGCAGCTCCGGCGGAAGCTGTGCCAGAGCGGCTTCGAACGCCTCGAGGTCGGCATCGGTCATCTCCGGTGCGGACGTCGAAGTGGACTCGTTCGGCTTCGGCGCTTCGGCCAGGGCAGTGGCCCCAAGGGGAGTCATCGCGGCGGCGGCCCCGACGAACGTTGCGGTGAAGAACTTTCGCCGATCCATGATTC
>JAKDNE010000177.1 GCA_030451965.1 Brachybacterium sp.
TGAGGTCCACGAGGACGGCCTGGAGGTTCTTGGCCAGCGCCGCCGGGGCGAGGAAGCCGCTCTCGGCGTTCTCCTTCTTCGTGCGCTTCGCGCCGGCGGGTGCGGGGACTGCGACGTTGTCGTTCATGAGAGCTCCTCCTGGTCGATGAACTGCTTGGACGCTCCCCACGCTAACGAGCGCGGCCAGGCTCGGCAATGCGTCAGGCCGATCGGTCGATGCCGCAGGGCTCGATGACTCCGCACCCCCTCAGTGCCCGAGCGGCCAGAGAGCAGGCCGATGGGCCATACTCACCCCGTGACTACCCACTCCCCCCTCTCCCTCGACGGCCTCACCTTCGACATGCTCTCCTCCACCGCGTCGGCGGTGGATCCTGACTCCCCCACCCGCTTCGTCTACCACCAGCACGGCGAGCTGGTGTGGGGCAGCTACACCGGTGACACGGTGACCCAGGGGCGCTTCGTGGGTCGCCTCAGCGAGGCGACGCTCGCGATCTCGTTCGCGCACGAGCTCGTCGCCGATCACAGCGTCGTGCGCGGCGACGCGACCAGCCGGGTCGAGGAGCGGGAGGGCCGGATCGCACTGATCGAGGACTTCGCCATAGATGGCACCCCGCACGAGAGCGTCTGCTTGCAGGTCTAAGGCCCGGCCGCGCGTCCGGACCTCACTCGATGCTGCTGGGCCGGTCCGGGTTCGCCCGGGTGTAGCGCAGCAGTCCGCGCTCTGCGGCCAGTTCCTGGCGATCGCCCAGATCCGAGGGCAGCAGCTGCCCCCGATCGAACACCTCGTCGAGGACCAGCACCGTCTCCACACTCTTGACCTGCGGCAGCGCCGCGAGCACGCCCACCACGAAGCTGTGCACGTGCTCGACCCCGGCGCCGCGGGTCAGCAGCATGACGTCGTGCTCGCCGGTGGTGATCTTCGCGGATTCCACCTCCGGGATGTCCGCGATCTCCTCGAGGAACTCGCGGAGCCTCTGCGGGTGCGTCGTGACGAACACCAGGGTGCAGATGCCCAGCCCGGCGCGGACCGGATCGATCCGTGCGGAATAGCCGGTGATCACTCCCGCCTCCGTGAGCGCTTCGACTCGCGCATAGGCGTTCGAGCGGGACACGCCGACCTCCTGAGCGAGGGCCGCCATCGATATTCGACCGTGATCTCGCAGCACCTGGAGGATGCGATAGCTGATGTCGTCGACTCCTGCGGCGGAACGTCCTGAGGTCCTCGTCGTTTCGCTCTCCATTCTGGACATTCTGCCGCAACAGTCGTCTCACCAGGTAACGAAGTCCACGAGAGAGTGTGACGGTGGACATATAGTTCGCTCACACACCCGCTGTCCCGCCACCCGTCCATCACGGGTCACTCACCGTTGGAGGCTTCCGTGCTCCGCACTTCTCGTCGCACCGTCATCGCACTCGGGCTCGGCGCGAGCCTGGCTCTCGCCGGCTGCTCCGGCGGCAACTCCTCCAACAACTCCTCCGGCGGCAGCGGCGGCGAGGGCGGCGGGACCCTGGTGATCGACACCGCGTTCTCGCTGGAGACCGGCGACCCGGGCCGCAACTACGTGCCCACCGGCAACATGATGCTGCACGCCATCTACGACACGCTGCTGACCTTCGAGGGCTCCGCCGAGGACGAGCCGATCCCCTCCCTGGCCACGGTGGAGCAGAACGAGGATGCCACCGCCTTCACCTTCACGCTGGTGGAGGGGAGGACCTTCTCCGATGGTGCCCCGGTCACGGCCGACGACGTCGTGTTCTCCCTGACCCGTGTCCAGGGCATGACCGAGTCCAAGGCGAACTTCCTGATGAACGGCATCACCGTCGAGAAGGTCGACGATACGACCGTCACCCTCACCACCGAGGGCCCCTCGCTCGAGCTCCCGGCGATCGTGACGAACCCGGCGCTGTCCATCCTCAACTCGGCAGCAGTCACAGAGAACGGCGGCACCACCGGCGAGGATGACGGCGCCGAGGACTTCCTGGGCTCGACGTCCGCCGGCTCCGGTCCGTACATGCTGGACTCGATGGACATCACCTCCCGCGCCGTGCTGGCGCCCAATCCCGAGTACAACGGCGAGTACGCCCCGAGCTTCGACCGCATCGTGATCCGCAACGTCACCGAGAGCGCCACTCAGCTGATCAACCTCCAGGGCGGGGACTCGAACCTGGCCGTCGACCTCAACGGTGACCAGGTCGCCGGGCTCGACGAGGGCTTCACCGTCTCGTCCTCGCCGTCCTCGCAGACGATCTTCCTGCTGGTCAATCAGAACGAGGAGGTCGGCAAGGTCACGGCGAATCCGAAGTTCGCCGAAGCGGTGCGCTACGCCCTGGACTACGAGGAGCTTCTCAAGCTCGCCGGTGAAGGGTCCGAGCAGGCCACCGGCGTGATCCCGCCGATGTTCGTCGGCGCGCTGGACAGCGGCGTCACCCCGGATCCCGAGCGGGCGAAGCAGGCGCTCGAGGAATCCGGGTACGACGGCGAGACGATCTCCCTGCAGTTCCCGAGCGACAACCCCGTCGGCGGCGTGGAGTTCACCCCGGTCGCCGAACGGGTCCAGGCCCAGCTGAAGAGCGTCGGGCTCGCCGTCGACCTCGCCCCCGCCCCGTTCGCCACCGAGATCGAGCCCTACGTGAACGGCACCGAGGCATTCTCCATGTGGTACTGGGGTCCCGACTTCGCCGACTCCTCCTCCTTCCTCCCCTTCGGCCCCGGGGAGAAGGTGGGCCTGCGCGCCGGCTGGGAGGCCGAGGACGACCCCGAGATCGCCGAGCTCGTCACCGCCGCACAGGATGCGACCTCGGTCGAGGAGCGCGAGCAGGCGATGCGCGAGTACGCCACGGCCATGCAGGAGGAGGGCCCCTTCGTCCCCCTGATCGTGCCGGGCCTGAACCTGGCCAGCGACACCTCGGTGACCAACGTCCAGAACAACACCAACTGGACGCTCGACATCCCGCTGATCCAGCCGGCCGGTTGAGCCTGCCCGCCATGACGTCCACCGCCGCGTCCCCCACACCGACCCGACCCTGGCAGCGCTGGCCGCTGCTGGGGTACGTCCTGCGTCGCCTGGGCACCTCGGTGCTGCTGATGCTCGGGGTCACCATGGTGACCTTCGTGCTCACGGCCCTGGTGCCCGGCGATCCGATCGCCGCGGCGCTCGGCGAGGGAGCGGCGAGCAACCCGGCGACCGTGGCGGCGTACATCGAGCAGCACGGCCTGGACAAGTCCATTCCCGAGCGCTACCTGATCTATCTGACCAACCTGCTCCAGGGGGATCTGGGCACCTCGATCAAGACCGGGCGTCCGGTGGCGACCGAGCTGGCCACCGCCGTCCCCGCCACGATCGAGGTCGCGCTCGGAGCGATCATCGTCAGCCTCGCCGTCGGCCTCACCCTGGGCACCATCGCCGCTCACCGTCGCGGCCGGGCCACCGACCAGGTGCTGCGGGTCGTCTCGCTGCTGGGGCTGAGCGTCCCGACGTTCTGGCTGGCCATCATCGCTTATCACACCTTCTTCCTGCGGCTGGGCATCGCCCCGGGCGCGGGGCGCCTGGATCCGGCGTTCACCCCACCGCCGACCGTCACCGGGCTGTACACGGTGGACTTCCTCCTGGGCGGCGACCCCGTCGGCTTCTTCGATGCACTCGCGCATCTCGCGCTGCCGGTGCTGGTGCTGTCGCTGTTCACCATCGGCCTGCTCACCCGCTTCATTCGGGCGGCGGTGCTCGAGGTGCTCGACACCGACTACGTCCGCGCCGCCCGGGCGAAGGGCCTGCCCGCGCGCCGCGTCATCGTCGCCTACGTGCTGCGCGGCGCGTCACTGCCGATCCTCACCGTCGTGGGCGTGGCCTTCGGCGTGCTGCTGTCCGGCACCGTGCTCGTCGAGGCGGTGTACGCCTGGCCGGGGCTGGGCACCTACGCCTTCAACTCGGCGATCAACCTGGACCTGCCCGGAGTGATGGGCGTGGGCCTGGTGGTGGGCGTCATCTACCTGGTGATCAACTTCGCGGTCGACCTCCTGTACGGGGTCCTCGATCCGAGAGTGAGGCTGGCATGAACGCCGCGACCGCTCCACGCTCCCGTCCGCGCCGGCGCCGTCTGCTCCGCGCGATCCCCGCCGCCTGGCGCACTCCGCTGGCTGTGGTCGGTGCCGTGATCGCGCTGGGCTGGGTGATCGTGGCGATCATCGCGCCGTGGGTGGTGCCGCATGACCCGCTCGCACAGGAGCTGACCCGTCTCACCCCACCGGGCGAGGTGTCGCTGCTGGGCACCGACCAGGTGGGCCGCGACGTGTTCTCCCGCCTCCTGACCGGTGCCCGGGTGACGATGCCGCTGGCGCTGGTCATGGTGGTGTGCGCGACCGTGCTGGGCACGCTGATCGGCTCCGTCGCCGGGTACGTGGGCGGCTGGGTCGACGAGGCGCTGATGCGCCTGACCGACCTGATGATGGCCTTCCCCACCGTCATCCTGGCGATGATCATCGCCGCCTCGCTGGGCCCGTCCCTGTTCAACGCGGTGATCGCGGGGGTGGTGGTCTCCTGGCCGCAGTACGCCCGCGTGGTGCGCTCGCTCGTGCTGAGCCTGCGCACCCAGAACTTCGTGATCGCCGGACGACTGCTGGGCTACTCCCCGTGGAGATCGCTGCGCAGCGACATCCTGCCCAACGTCGCCGGCCCCGTGCTGGTGCTCGCCTCCCTCGACATCGGCACCGCGATCCTGTTGCTGACGGGCCTGTCCTTCCTGGGCCTGGGGGCGCAGCCGCCCACGGCCGAATGGGGGTCGATGATCTCCGGCGCGATGGACCACATCGACGCCTGGTGGCTCGGGGTGTTCCCGGGACTGGCGATCCTCACCGTGGTGATGGCGTTCAACTTCATCGGCGACTCCCTGCGCGACGCGCTGGATCCGCTCTCCTCCGCGGAGCGCGAGGGTGCGGCCGGCACCACCGATCCTGCGGAGGCGGACCCCGCCGCGACCCCCGTTGAGACCCCGACGACGGAGGAGGGACGATGAGCGTGCTCAGCATCCGCGACCTGACCATCGCCTTCGGTCGGCACGACCCGGTGGAGGTCGTGAGCGGCATCTCCCTGGATCTCACCGCCGGCCGGATCCAGGGCCTCGCCGGCGAATCCGGCTCCGGCAAGACCGTCAGCGCGATGGCCGTGCTGGGGCTGCTGCCGGCGACCGCACGCGTGGGCGGCTCGATCCGCCTGGCCGGGACCGAGCTGGTGGGGATGCGTCCGCGCCGGCTGAACACCATCCGCGGCCGGCGCGTGGCCATGGTGTTCCAGGACCCCTCCGCGAGCCTGCACCCGCAGCTGACCATCGGGGCGCAGCTCACCGATCATGTGCGTGCCCATCTGCGGCTGAAGCGGCGGGACGCACAGCAGCGGGCCGTGGACCTGCTGACCCAGGTGCGGGTGCCCGAGCCCGCCGAGGCGCTGCGCCGGTATCCGCACCAGTTCTCCGGCGGGCAGCGCCAGCGCATCGCGATCGCTGTGGCGCTGGCGTGCGATCCCGAGGTGCTGCTGGCCGACGAGCCGACCACCGCCCTGGATGTCACCGTGCAGGCGGGGATCCTCCACCTGCTGCGCGAGCTGGTGGACGACCGCGACCTGGCGGTGCTGCTGGTGACCCATGACCTCGGCGTGATGAGCGCCGTCGCGGACGAGGTGGCGGTGATGCGCTACGGGCAGATCGTGGAGTCCGGCAGCACCCACGACGTCTTCACCGATCCCCAGCACGCCTACACCCGCACCCTGCTGGACTCGATGCCCGATGCGCAGCAGTCACTCGTGGAGGACGACGAATGAGCACCGTACTGGACGCCACGGACCTCACGGTCGAGTACCGCGGCCATCGCACCGTCCGCGCCGTGGACGGCGTCTCGCTGACGATCACGGCCGGGGAAGTGCTGGCCCTGGTCGGCGAGAGCGGCTGCGGGAAGTCCTCCACCGCCCGCGCGGTGATCGGCATGGAGAAGCCCCACTCCGGGGAGGTCCAGTTCCGGGGCAGGCCCGTGCCGCCGCTGGGACTGCGCCGCCGCGCCACCGACCTGACCGCCATGCAGATGGTGTTCCAGGACCCGAACTCCTCCCTGAACCCGCGCAAGCGGATCGGCGACCAGATCGCCGACGGCGTCACCGCCGCCAGGGCCCGCGGCCTCACCTCCGACACACCGGAGAAGTGGCTCGGCGCCGTGGGCCTGGATCCCGCGATGGTCTCCCGCTACCCGCATCAGTTCTCCGGCGGGCAGCGCCAGCGGATCGCGATCGCCCGCGCCCTGGCCGCCCAGCCCGACCTGCTGGTGGCCGACGAGCCGATCTCGGCACTGGACGCCTCCAGCCAGGCCGAGGTCGCCTCGATGATGCGCCGGCTGTGCCTGGCCGCCGGCGCCGGGATGCTGTTCATCTCCCACGACCTGTCGGTGGTGCGGATCATGGCCGACCGGGTGGCCGTGATGTACCGCGGGAAGATCGTCGAGTCGGGACCGACCGCGACGGTCTGGACCGATCCGCTGCACCCCTACACCAAGGCGCTGCTGGGCGCGATCCCCCGCCCCGACGGGAAGGGCGTGCTGCCCGCAGCGCCGGATGCCGAGGCGCCGGCGGCGTGGCACGAGGAGATGCCGGAGGCGCTGGACCGCAGCTGAGGGCCGGTGGTGGATCCAGCCGACGCCCCGAGCTCGCGATCGCCCGCTGGCCCGCGGCGGGCACGGGCGAGCGGCCGGTCCGCTCAGCTCTCCCGGTCCAGCAGCTGCAGG
>JAKDNE010000178.1 GCA_030451965.1 Brachybacterium sp.
AGCGCCCCCACCGTCCACCGAACCCGAACCACCCACGGGACCCGAGACCCGAGGACTGAAACCCGAGACGCATGACGCGCGACGCGTGACGCGTGACGCGTGACGCGTGACGCGCACAGACCCTGTGGCGTCCCATGGGTCTGATGCAGATGCGCGCTGACGACTCATCCGAAGGCTCACAATGAGTCGTCAGCCCGCATCCGCATGAGCCAGCGCCAGCGCCAGCGCCAGCAGAGTGCCGACAGTCGCTGCGACGCGGCGGATGCGCCGACCCGGCACCGCTCTGATCCGCACTGAGTGTGACCTGTGCCCGCCTGGTTCGCACCACTCCGGGGCGTCGGGTACGCTGATGCCTGCTCTTACGAGCGCTGGAGGATTCGCCTAGCGGCCTATGGCGCACGCCTGGAACGCGTGTTGGGTTAACGCCCTCGGGGGTTCAAATCCCCCATCCTCCGCCCTGAGAATGGCCCCTGACCTGCGACATCGATCGCGGGTCGGGGGCCATTCGCATACCCCCGCCGCGCCCCGCCGCACCTCCTCGCCTCGCGGACTCGTGACCGCATCGGGACCTCTTCCCGCACGGGGGCATCCACGCACGTCAGCGCAGTGCGGGACATCGGTAGTCAACGCCACCGACCGCGATCCCCGCGGCGACCGGCCTGAACCGTCTCCACCGACGCGGCCTGCACGGATATCCTTCCCCCAGCAGCGGACCGACAAACGCGAGGGAGAGCCGATGTCGAGCTCAGGATGGGGCGGGCCCGGCACGGGGCCGCAGGGCGAACCATGGCAGAACGGGGCCCCGCACGATGGGCAGGCCGGGCACCCTCAGCAGGGAGGGCACCCCCAGCAGGGCGGACAGGCTCAGCAGGGTGGGCAGGCTCAGCCAGGTGGTCCGACCGGACCGAGCTATGGCGCTCCACCGGCGCCCGGCTACGGCGCACCCGCCGCCCCCGGCCACGGAAATCCCCAGGGACCCTGGGGTCACGGCAGCTCGCAGGGACCCGGCGGACCGGGCAATGCCCAGGGCTCCGGCTGGGGCCCCGGCGGGCCGGGCAGCCCGCAGGGCGCCTGGGGTCCCGGCAGTCCGCAGGGACCGGGCGGGCCCGGATCTCCGCAGGGACCGGGCGGCCCGCAGGGACCCGGAGGCTTCGGCCAGCAGCCGCAGCGCAAGCGTCCGTGGATCCTGATCGGCGTCGCGCTGACCTGCGTGCTGGCACTGCTCCTGGTGGTCGGCGGCGGGATCACGTTTCTGATCCTCCGCCAAGGGGACGACACCCCGATCGCCACGGACACCCCCTCGGTCAGCACCACGTCACCCACGGATCCGGAATCCCCGAGCGAGACGGAGACGACCCCGGAGGAGGAGACGACGCCCGTTGAGGAGGACGACTTCCAGGTGGTCTCCCCGATGGATCCTCCGACCGGCACGGCCGACGAGCTGTGGGCGGTGCTCGAGGACAGCCCCCTCACTCAGGGCTCGCTGCCCACGCTGGCGGAGTGCGAGCTGCCTGCGACGCCGGTCGAGCCGAGCGTCGAGGAGCTTCAGGCGGTGCTCGATGCCGCCTCGGGCTGCCTGAACCAGATGTGGGCGACGGCGAGCTCGGACCGCGACCTGCCGTGGGTCAGCCCGACGGTCGTGGTCTACACCCATCCGGACGTACCTGCGGACGCCGGTTGCGACTCGCACTTCGCGGCGGACTTCCCGCGGATGTGCAACCTCGACTCGACGATCTACTGGCCGGTGGGCTATGGAATCGGAACGGATCTCAGCGATGCGGCGGATGTCCCCGGCGCCTACCTCTGGGATCTCGCGTACATCTTTACGAACACGGTGGGCTGGAACAGTTCGGTGGACTTCTACTACCTCACGATGCGCGAGCAGCTCGAGACCACCGATGAGGAGCGCTACGTCGAGGCCTGGCGTCGCAACAGCCTCCAGGACCAGTGCATGACCGCGGCGATGTCGATGCAGGTTCCCACCGCCGCGGAGCCGTCGGCGACGCTGCGAGAGGGTCTGCTCGACCCGTCCCGCTGGTCGGAGGGCGACCCCCCGGAGACCATCCGCTCCGAGATCCGGGTGAACTGGATCGAGCGCGGTTTCGACTCCGGGGGCGACCTCTCCGCCTGCAACACCTGGACGGCGGACCTCGACCAGGTGACCTGATCACGGCACCGCAGGGGCGCTTCGGTGACAGGCGCGCGGATCCCCTCCCCCGCGCGGGTGCAGTGCTGGGGAGGGTCGGCGCGGACGCGGGGTGAAGGAGGACGATGAACGGCAGCGCCGACGGGTCCGGGCCGGTGGACGGCCCCGACGACGAGGACACCGTCCTCCGCCTGGCCGATGATGCCCCCTGGCACGAGGCCTCCGCGCACGAGGGCTCACGGCAGGAGGACCCGGACTTCGTCGAACGGTCCCCGTTCGGGCGTCCCTTCGTCCCTGACCAGGCTCCGATCCAGCGCTTCGACCAGCGACCTCGTTTCGAGTCTCCGTCATCGGCCACGGGCTCCGCCGCAGCACTGCCGCCGAGCGGTACCGGACGTCCGCCGTCGGCGGGCACCGCACCTCCGCGATCCGGTGGCCCCGGCCTCCCGTCCTCGACAGTGCCCACCGCACTGCCTCCCGGGATCGACGCCACCACCGGTCCGCGTCGTCGCGCGCTGCTGATCCCGGCGCTCGCCTTCGGGTGCGCGCTGCTCCTGCTGCTGAGCATCGGCGGGGGTCTGACCGCACTGTGGTTCGTCGGTCGCGACGGCGCGCCTGCACCGGTGGCCGGCCCGGACCCCACCACCACGGCTCCCGGCACCGAGCCCGGCGTCTGGGAACCGCTCGCACCGGGGCAGGTCCCGTCCGGCAGCCCCGAGGAGCTGCAGCGGGCGCTCGCGGAGAACCCTCTGGTCGAAACGCGACTGCAGGGACCGTCCCACTGCACACTGCCTCCCGTCGAGGGTGGGAAGCTGCCGGCCGCAGAACTGCCCGGATTTCTCGAGGCGGGCGCAGACTGCCTGGAGACCGCCTGGGCCGGCGCGCTAGGGCCAGCAGGCATCACCGTCGAGGGACCGGAGGTGGCCGTCTTCACGACGGACTCCCCACCGACGGACTCCGCCTGCGAGGCCTCGCGCTTCACCGCCAGCGCTCCGGTGCTGTGCCATGACGACAACACCCTGTACTGGCCGGCCGATTGGGACCCGGGGTTCTCGAACACGTCGGCCGTCGAGGCACCGGGCCTGTACATGTGGCACCTCTCGTACTCGTACACGATGTTCGCACTGGCAGCGGCGGGCCTGGACGGCTACTACGGTGCGCTGCTGCTCGCCCTGGCCGATGACCCCGAGCAGGCCGAAGAGGTCCAGCGTCGTCACGCTCTGCAGATCTCCTGCCTCTCCTCGGCCGCGACCTTCCAGCTGCCGCAGGGGATCCGCCCCGCGGAGCGCGTCGAAGACTTCGTGACCTCCCTCGAAGCGCAGGGCGAGCCGGTCGCCGCCGGCGACCCGTCGCAGACCTCCCGCGCCTCCTGGGTCGCCGCCGGGCGTGACAGCGGCGGGTCCCTCGGCGAGTGCAGGACCTGGACCGCGGCGGCCGACGCGGTGGCCTGACCCGCGCACCGAAGCATCGTCCCGTCGGCCCCGTGGCATCTGTGCGATCCCCGGGCACCCTCCGGCCCGGGGTCGGGCTGGGCCGCGGTGCTGCCGAGGTGCTCCGCACCGCCGCGAGCACCGCGGCGTAGCCTGGAATGATGCCGACCGAACCCGCTCCCGCTCCGCGCGATGCCGATCCCGCGCTGTACACCGCTCGCGTCGAGAACACCGGCGGCACCTCGGGCCGGGTGCTGGTGCGCGATGCCCCCTCCGTCGAGCTCGGAGACCCGGAGCCCGGGAAGAGCGCCGACATCGCGCTGCCGACGGGCGGACCCCGGCCCTCCGCGAGCGGGTTCAATCCGGAGCAGTTCCTGGCGATGGCCTGGAGCACCTGTCTCGGGGAGACGCTGCGGGTGGTGCTCACCGAGCACGGCCTGGACCGGGAGAGCTCGGTGAGCGTCGAGATGGGGCTGCACCGTGACCCCGCAGGCGGCTTTCGCTTCGTCCCCCGGGCCCTGGTGCACATCGACTCCCTGGCCCCGGACCGGGCCCGGGAGCTGGCCGAGGCCGCACATGCTCGCTGCCCGGTCTCCAAGCTGCTGCGGGGGCAGGGCGGGGCCGACGTGGAGCTGAGGATCCAGCACTGAACGTGACGCAGGGCATACCTGCCTGACATGCACCCTCGTTAGGCTGTCCCGACGATGATCGCACTGAGCCACGTCACCAAGAGCTTCCCGCAGGGTCGCTCCGCAGTGACCGCTCTGGAGGACGTCAGCCTGCAGATCGAGGATCACGAGCTGTTCGGCGTCGTGGGCGAATCCGGTTCGGGAAAGTCCACGCTGCTGCGACTGATCAACCACCTCGAGGCCCCGACCTCGGGGAGCGTGCTGGTGGACGGCCAGGATCTCGGCGCCCTGTCCCCGCGCGAGCTGCGCGTGCGGCGACGCGGCATCGGCATGGTGTTCCAGCAGTTCAACCTGCTCGCGAACTCGACCGTCTTCGACAACGTGGCCCGGCCCCTGCGGCTGCAGCGCCGCCGCGAGAGCGACACCGTGATGCAGATGCTCGAGTTCGTGAAGATGGCCGAGCACCGTCACAAGCACCCCAGCCAGCTCTCCGGCGGCGAGAAGCAGCGGGTGGCGATCGCACGCGCTCTGTCCATCCGGCCGCAGATCCTGCTGTGCGACGAGCCGACCTCGGCGCTGGACTCCAGCACCACCGAGGAGGTGATGGCGATCCTGCGCGATGTGCGCGACCGCTTCGGCACCACGATCGTGCTGGTCAGCCACGAGCTGGACGTCATCAAATCCTCCTGCGACCGGGCCGCTGTGCTGTCCCGGGGCCGGTTGGCCGCCCTCACCGAGGTCTCGCCCCCACCGCCCCGTGAGCGTTTCGACTCCTATGCCGCGCGGGCGCGGGAGTTCCTCGCATGAGCGCTCTGCTGGCCCGCCTCGCCGAATATCGCGGCGAGATCCTGATCTCGATCCTCGAGACCGGGATCATGATGGGCAACTCCCTGCTCGCCGCGCTCGTCGTCGGCCTGCCGATCGGCACCCTGCTCTACCTCGCCCGGCCCGGCGGGCCCTACCCGCGGCCGATGCTGCACCGGGCGCTGAACGTGTACGTGAACGTGGTGCGCTCGGTACCGTTCCTGCTGTTCGTGGTGGCGCTGATCCCCTTCACCCGCTGGCTGGTGGGCACCTCCTTCGGGACCACCGCCGCCTCGGTGCCGCTGGCCTTCGTGGCCGCCGCGCTGTACGCCCGCTTCTCCGAGCAGACCCTGCTGGACGTGCCGGAGCAGACCATCGAGCTGGCCCGCTCCCTGGGGGCGGGGCCGCTGCAGCTGATCGGCCTGTTCCTATACCCCGAAGCCCGCTCCGGCCTGGTGCTGAGCCTGACCACGGTGACGATCTCGATGGTCAGCTACTCCACCATCATGGGCGTGGTCGGCGGCGGCGGCGTGGGCGACTTCGCGATCCGATACGGCTACCAGACCTACGAGTACGACCTCATGTACACGATGATCCTCCTCATGATCGTGGCCGTAATGCTGATCCAGGGAGCGGGCACCCTGAGCGCCCGCCTCATCGACAAGCGGGCGCGCTGAGCGCCCCTGACCAGGAACGAGACCCCATGAATCGACGCACCTTCGCTCTGACCGCCCTCGCCGGGACCACCACGCTCGCGCTCGCCGCCTGCGGCGCCGGAGGCACCGGGGACGGCAAGGACGACGGAAGTGAGGACGTCACCATCAAGGTCGCCTCCCACCTGTCGCCGATGACCGACGTGGTCACCCTCGCCGGTGAGGCCGCCGCCGAGGAGGGCTATACGGTTGAACTGGTGCAGGTCAGCGACAATGTGCAGTACAACCGGCTGCTGGCCGACGGTGAGGTCGACGCGAACTTCGCCCAGCACGGGCCATATATGGAGGAGTTCAACGAGGCGCACGACGGGCACCTGGCGCTGCTGGACGGGATCTACGACGCGAAGGTCGGCTTCTACTCCAAGGCCTACGACGACGTCGAGCAGCTCCCCGACGGCGCGAAGGTCGCGATCCCGAACGACCTCACCAACGAGGGCCGGGCGCTCGCGATCCTGCACGGACAGGGCCTGATCACCCTGCCCGAGGAGGCCGGCTTCGAAGGGCGCGTGGGCGAGATCGCGGAAAACCCGCTCTCCCTCGAATTCGTGCAGATCGACCTGCTGAACCTGCCCTCCGCCTACGACGAGGAGGGTATGGCACTGGTCTACAGCTACCCCTCCTACATCGCGAAGGTGGGACAGACCCCGGCCGACGCGCTCTTCCTCGAGGAGCTCGTGGACAAGCGCTTCACGATCTCGCTGGTGGCCCGGGAGGACAACCAGGAGTCACAGAAGATCCAGGTGCTGCGCCGGGCGATGACCAGTGACGCCGTGCGCGACTTCCTCGAGAAGGAGCACAGCGACACCCTGCTGCCCGCGTTCTGAGCACCCGACTCCGGCGTCGGCTCCAGCCTCGGCCTCACCTCAGGCGTCGGCGTCGGCGTCGGCGTCGGATCTGGCTCCGGCTCCTACGTCCTCCCGCAGGCGCGAACGCGGCGTAGCCTCCGCCACCCGTGCTACTTCTCAGTATCCAGTCTGAGCTGTCGCTATGAGCACGCTGAAGCGACAGCTCCGACTGGCTACCTCCAAGTAAC
>JAKDNE010000005.1 GCA_030451965.1 Brachybacterium sp.
GCGATCCGGATCTGCGCCGCTCCGGTGGAGACCCCGGCCACCCCCCCCGCCGCCGGCCCCACCGTTCTTTGGGTGGCCCGGGCTGCTCGCACCCTTGCTGCCCATGTTGCTGAAGTCCGGCCCATAGGTCTGGTGGCCCACCCCGGACTGGTTCGACTGGTCGCCCATCAGTGCGGTCGCTTTGCCGCCGAGGCTGCTCATCGTGCCGATCCCCGCGGCCACGGCCATGCCTGCGGGGCCCAGCTTTCCGGCCAGACCACTCGCTGCCTGCCCGAAGCGCGCTCCCGTCGAGGACTCCGCGCTGCCCTCTCCCGACGAGCGTCCTTGTGAGTCCGATTCCGAGGCGGCACTGGACCCGCCGCCTCCTCCTCCACCGGACAGGAGCGAGCTCAGTCCTCCTTGCATGGCCATTCCCTGCCGGAAGGACGCTCCTGAGGGAGTGCCCGGGTCGGCGAAGGCAAACAGCTTGAACAACGCCAACGGGGAGGCCACGCTGACCAAGAGGATCGTCACGGCCGGGAGCGCGGTGCCGATCGCCTTCTGTGCGCCATCGGCCAATCCCCCGGCGACGCCGGTGACCAGTTGGACCCCTAGGCCCAGCACCAGCGCCATCAGGACCGGTGTGAAGGCCGCGGCGTGGAACCAGCGCAGGCTCTTCCAGAACCATGACGTGGTGTACTCCGAGACCAAGCCGGCGGCCGCGAGAGGCCCCGTCGCGTTCAGAACCAACAGGGCGCCAGCTCGGCCCAGGTACACCAGGAAGTGGCCGATCGCGGCCAGCCAAAGGAAGACTCCGAGGATTGCGAGCACGGTGGCTACGACGGCATTCGTGCCGGTTTCGAGCGTGAAGTCACCGAGGGGGTCCCACTGGGCCCAGGTGTTCACCTTCAGCAGGGAGCTCATCAAGGCGTGGGTGAGTGCACCACACGCGACCACGATCATCACGGTGTAGCCGAACCAGCAGGCGCACACCACGACGAACTGTCCGGCCCCGATCAGCGCTCGAGCCAGGCCTTTCCCTTCGCGCTTGAAAGCGGCCGCACCCAGCTGGATCATCACCAAGATGACCACCAGCGACAGTGCGAGCCACATGATCACCTCGTAGGCGCTCTTGCCTGGGCCCTCGGCCCGCAGGTCGGGGGTGAGGAACCATTCGGAGAACGACAGGACGATCCGGGTGATGAACAGCGAGGAGTTCCAAATGTTCAGCATCGCGGCGGTCCAGGCATCCGCGGCGGCCTTGGCGATCACCTCGCCCAACTTCGACATCGGATTCGGGATACCGCTCAGGCCGGGGATCGCGCTGACGGCCTTCGGGGCGGCGGCGGCGATGTCGTCGAGCCCCGGCATGCCCGGAATCCCGGAGAGCCCGGGCACATCCGGGAGGTCGACCTTTTTGCACAGGGAGTCCAACACGCCGCAGCTACGTGTGCGCAGCGCTTCACCGGCCCCGGTCAGGGTCTTCTTGGCCAGCTTGCCGCCAGAGTCCAGGGTCTTCTTGGCGGCATCGCCCCCGCAGCCCAGTACGTCGGTGGCGCACTCGGCCACCTTGCCTCCGACGTCGCACAGCACGTCTGGGCCCAAGCATCCCAGCTTGATGCCCGGCCCTGTCGCGAACTGAGCGCGGGCGGCGGCCGCGTGTGTGGTCGGGGGGGCTGCTCGTGGCGCGGAGAGGGTCTCGGTTCTCGCCTCCGCCGGGGTCTCCAGGCCGAGCGTCAGCAGCCCGGAGAGCAGGGCGACGGCGAGGAACGCGACGAGCCCGCGGACCCCAGTGCCCGCGAGAGGATTCGTGTGGGGAGTGGTCATTGTTGCTCCGCGTTGAGGAGGATCCAGCCGCTTCGGTCGAAGGCGGCGCTTCCCGGCGCGGCTGGCTGTGGCTGCCCGGCCTCGAGCAGTTGCTGGTGGTCCTCATCGCTACCTCGGACGAGTTTCCAGTCCCCGTCCTCCCAGGTCAGCAGCTGCGTGCCGGAGTACAGGAAGTCCTTGGTGGCGCTGGTGGCCGTGGTCAGCGTGACGTAGCTGAGCACGTTGACCGCGTAGTAGTCCGTGTCGAGCTCGTCGACGGTGAACGCGACAGGAGTCACGGCGTAGGCGGTGGCCGGCGGGATCTGCCCGTTCTGGGTGACACCGGCCTCTGCGCGCCGATCTGTCACGGCTTTGGCGCCGCGCTGCTCGAACGTGTCCCGGTCGTCTTCGGAGGCGTAGGTGTCGGCGATGCCGGCGGCCTGGTCGTAGTCGAAGCCCACTTGGGCACGTGCGACGGCAACGGTGGTCGCCACGGCCCCGAGGTCGGTGTAGGGGAACTGAGTCGGGTGGCCCTCCACGCTCGATGCCCCCTCGGGCAGCTGTACGCCCTCGGGAGGTGCGGCGGGCGGCGTGACCTGCTTGCTGCTCGAGGCGGATCTGGTTGAGCCCTCCGCGCTGGCCTGGTCGCTTTGGGGAGCGTTGCGGACGCCGAGCACGACGGCGACGGTGATGAGCCCGACGATCACCACCAGCACGGCGGCCGGCTTGGCGTAGCTTCCTCGCAGGTTCCTCATCCTTGGTGGCCTCCATCCATGTGGTCGGTGACCCAGGTGCGCCAGCCGGCGTCGGCGGCCCATTGGGTGCCCGGCCAAGTCGACGGACCAGGCTCGGGAGGAGTGCCGGGGCCGATCATCCAGCGACCGCCGACCCACTGCATGCGCTCGCAGTGCCCGAAGGCGATCTCAGCCTCTTGTCTGTAGGACGCGGTCGCCTTGAGGAGCACGCACGCCAGTGCCCAGTCGGGTCCGTCGGTTCCCTTGATGAGGGCTGCCGATGGTGTGATCTTGACCGAGGCAGCGGGGTCCTTGACCTCGCCCATCTGGCTGCTGGTCAGGAATTCCTCGACGGTTTGGGTGATCCACCATGCTTCCGGGCCGACACCGCCAGGAAGTGCCCAGGTGCGGTACACCTCGTCGGCGACCTGCACGCTCATCGCCTGAAGGGTCGCGATGTCGATCTGGGCCAGTTGAGCGGCCGCGCCCTCGGGGGTGTGGGGATAGCCGGTGGTGACCAGTCCGGGGCCGACCACGCCGCGTCCTGACGGGATCTCAATACCCGGCACGTCTGGACCATTGGGTTCAGCGGGGAACGCTGCCGACTCGGGGACGCGCAGCATTGGTTCGGCCGCGATGTCGTCGCGTCGATCCGTGCCTTGGGCTGTGGTCGTGACACGGACGGTCTCCTCGGCCGATACCCCGGGCGCTGAGCCGTCTCCGTCCTGCTCGCCTCCACTCATGGCGCGGTGCGCCGCATAGCCGATAGAGGCCAGGAGGAGGGCTCCCACGAGGAGCCCCCCGCAGAGGACCAGCAGAAGGCGCTGCCGCCCCCAGGCGGTGGTGCTCTCAGGTCTCGAGGCGGTCGCGCGTCCCACCTCAGATGCACCCCTTGCCGAGGATGCCGTTCAGCATGCCCGGCAGAACGAGGTAAGCAATGGCAGCCACGAACACCACCACCAAGGAGATCACCCCGACCTTCGAGGCGTGCGACATACCGAAGATGCGACCGGCCACAACGGCTCCGATGCCGATGATGATGGCCAGGCCGAAGAGAATGATCACGCCCCACAGCACGTAGCTGGTGATCTCGTTGGTGGGGCCGACAGCTCCCGGTGGCGCCTTGGGGCACACCTTGGCGGCGAGCACCGTCACGGTCATGACATCCATGAGCTCTTCCTTTCAATTTGGTGCGTGGCCTAGTTCGTGGGTTCGGGCAGCTGTGCGGGGTCGAGGAGACCGCGCGCGGTGGCGATGAGTGGTGCGGGAACGGGGTGGGAGTCCAGTCCGGTCGTGGCCAGGGAACGGTCCTCGGGGATCTCCACCACGGCGTCCGCGGCAAGGAGGCGTCGCACCCGCGGGCCGGCGGAGTGGTCGACCCCGCGGGGCCACTTCTTGCGGCGGGGACCTCGCACGGCGACCACCACGCGTTCGAGGTCGCGGTGCGGCGCGAGGATCTCTAGGGCACCTTCTAGGCGCCGCAACCCGGGAACGGTTGCTGTGGTCACCACGATCAGGCGATCGGCCGTGCGTACTGCGGACCCGAGCCAGCTGGTGCTGTTCATCAACGCGCCGACCTCCCAGCCGACGTCGAGGATGGTGAGCTGGTTCTCGTGCTCAGCCTCGACGGGTGCGGGTACGTCCTCGACCTCGGTGAGGACCTCGCTCGCGCGCTCGATCCGGAGGTGGTCGCGCTTGCCCAGGCTCCAACCCGACGGGTCGAGCCCCAGTTCGGCGGTGCTGGCGGCCGCGAGACCTGACGCGGATACCGAACAGCACTCAACGACGCGGGCCGGATGAGGCGCCGCGAGACCGGCTGCCACGGCCACCGTGCTCGCCCCGACGGCGCCGCCACAGCCAAGGATCACGACGGTGCGCTCCCCCGCGGTCGGGGTCCACTCGGTTGTTCCCGCGGCCTCTCGGTCGACCGGGGCCGAGTAGCCGCTGCGGTTGCCGGCACGGAACTGGCCAGCCTCCACAGCGCTCCAGGCCCGCTTCAGTTCGTCGAGTGAGACCGGCCGATGTGTCGGCGTGGTGGAGGAGCTCATGGGGTCCCTCCCGTGTTCACCTGTCGACGGTGCTCCAGAGCCGTGCGGACCTCTGCGGCAGACAACGTGGTCAGCGCGCGCTTCGCGGCCTGCACCTCGTGCAGCTGGTCCACGCAGCCGCTCAGTTGCCGGATCGCATCGGTCTCTCCGCTGGCGATCTCGAACAGTTCGGCAATCTCTGCCGGTGAACGGGTGTACGCATTGTGGTCACTCATGGGTCCAACCACCTCCAACCCCCTAGGGCTCCGCAGGTGGCGCTGCCGCTCATTCGTCATGGCCGAACTTCCCCGGCGCCGCTTCGGCCAGCGCCTTCACACTGCGAGCGGCGTGCCGCCGTATGGTTCCCACCGATCGGCCCACCCGGGGCGCTACTAGGGCGGCCAGCTTGCCGCTGGCAAGGCCGCCGCACCCCGAGTCCCGGAACCCGACCCGTGCTGCCTCCTCGACCAGGCACAACAACAGGTATCGGTCCTGGTCGCTGATCACCTCGTTACGGCACGCCCAGTCCAAGACCTCGAGCAGTCCTTCAGGTCCCGCCGGTTCCTCTTCGCCCGCGGCGGCCGGCTCGAGGAGCCGCACCGCCACGCTCGCCAGCCCGCGCACCGGGCCGTCCTCTGTAGTCGGCTCCTGGAGAGTGCCCACGGGTGTGGTGTGTGCCCAGCTCTGGTCGACGGGTTTCAGGTAGGCGGAGATGCCCGCATCGCGCATCACACCGACCCGAGTGTTGGTCAGAATGTTGGCCACGACTTTGGTCAACCGGCGCCACGAGAACGAACGGACCTCGATCCACAGTTGGGAGGCGACCAGTTCATCGATGGTGTCGGTGGGAATGGGTAGTCCGGCTTGGCACAGCGAACGGGCGATTCGGACGGCGCCGGGGAGAAGGCACCGAGCCAGGGCCGCAGCCGCGGAAAGGTCGTCTCCCCCATCGGGGGCGGCCAGCATCGCCAGGGCCAGCAGCACCTCGTCAACCTCGTCCAGGGGCGCATCCTCCCGCCAGCTGAGTAGGTCATCCAGCCCGTCCACCGCGGCCAAGCGCTGATCGAGGCCCACCCAGGCAGGCCACCGGCTGCGGGCCTGATCCAGGAGGTCACTGGTCTCTCCCAAGCCCAAGTAATCGCCCACGCTCGTCATCTCCGAACTCCTTCCGTCGCGTTCTGGAACCACGGAAGAAAGGTCGCTGCTAGGCGTCCCCGGAACCGTCCCCACTCGTGAGCATTTCGGGGAGGGACGCAAGGGGGGACACTGCGTTTGCGCAGGTCAGAGGGCGTCCCCCCGAAAGTTCTTGCCTCTCCCACAGGGCTAAGCGAGAGACCCATCTGTCGAGGTGCAGAGGGCCATTCCATAAGGGTGCAATGGCTCTTTATCGCTGCGCTTTTCAGCGCCTCGAGCGCCCGACGTGCCCGCATGGCATCGCGGGCCAAGCACCAGTGCTTCGTTGACGCTGTCAACGAGGACGGAGAAGAGTTCTCCTTAGGTGAGGACTGTCGTTACATGCTCGGCGAGGATCACAACGCCGGTTCAGATGACCCATGGGTGAGGCGCCCAGCGGGTCGGACGCAGCGGACATCTGGTCGTCCCGCGGCCAGGACGAGGACTACACATTCGGCTTTTCCGAAGACGAACTGGGCAACTGTCGAGATGCAGCGAAGTTTGAAAATTCCTACCCATTGTCAGACTAGGTGTCCAGGCGCTGAGATACCCGGGTGTCGGTAGAGGATCGGCTTGTGGCACGAGTCAGGTGATCAGTTCGAACGAGCATCGAGGTCCGCTGGCATTGGCCAGCTTGCCGTCACAGGTGACGAGCCGGCCATCCAGCCGTTCGGCCAGGGCAACGTAGGCGGCGTCGTAAGCGGTGACGTTGTCGCGCAGCTCCCAGATCCGTTGCAGAAGCGGCGCGAGCGGCATACGTCGGATCGGGAAGCCCGCCAAGTGTCGCAACGCTCCCGGCACCGCCGCCCGCAGCGTTGGGTTGGGCCGGCTCAAGCCGCGCAGCGCGGACACGATCTCAGCGTCCAGGTGGGCTGGCGCGAACAGTGCATCGCCGACCCCCAGCCGCGTGACAACGGTCTGTCGCCGCGGGTCATCGGCGGCGTAGAACGCGACGAGGACGGATGCGTCGACCACGACCAAGCTCACGAGGCCTCGCGCACTTCCCGCACCGCGGCGGCCGCGTCCTCGATGGACACACCGCTGCCTTCGGGAGGCTGATATGACGCGACATAGTCGTCGAGCCGCGTCACCTGCGCGACCTCGGTGAGGCGCTCGACGACGAACGCCGAGAGTGACTGCCGGTTGGTCTCGGCCGCGTCAGCCAGCGCTGCGTACACATCGTCGGGCACGTCCCGCAAGTTCATCCGTTTCATGGTGCCATGATGGCACCATGAGTGCCGGTTGTCGATCGGCTACCGGCACGCTCCCCATGCCCAGGGGCCGATCGGGACGTCATGAGGGCGGCGTCCCCAGTGCGCCGCAGAAGCGCTGCTGCCGCGCTCCGGCGCCCATGAAGGTGGAGCCCAGTGCAGCCCGAGTCTTCGGAACTGCCCAGGCTCCAGGGAGCAGGGAGCACCAACATCCTCGGATGAGTCGGCCTTGCGGGTCGAAACCGACGCGCGAGACCTCGGGGGCGTTGGCGTGCAGCGATGACCGGCTGCCGCCCCGGGTGGGGTGGCGGCCTGCCATTCGCTCGCTGCAGGTCCCGCTCAGCGGAGGGCCGTCAGGATCTGCTCGGCCAGCGGCCCGGACGACGCCGGGTTCTGGCCGGTGTAGAGGTTGCGGTCGGTCACCACGTGCGGGGCCCAGGCCTCGCCCTCCTGGAAGTCGGCGCCGAGCGCGATCAGGCGGTCCTGAAGAAGCCAGGGTGCGCCATCGGCCAGGCCGGCCTGGGACTCCTCGGTGTTGGTGAACCCGGTCAGGCGGTAGCCGGCGAAGGGGGACCCGCCCTCGGAGTCTTCGGTGGCCAACAGTGCGGCGGGCGCGTGACAGACGATGCCCAGCGGCTTGCCCGACGCCAGCGTGCTGGTCAGCACGCGCGCGGACGTCTCATCAGAGCTGAGGTCCTCCATGGGCCCGTGGCCGCCGGGGTAGAAGACCGCGTCGTAGGCGTCGGGGTCCACGTCCTCGAGCCGGAGCGGCTGCGCGAGCTGAGCGATGCGTCCGATCTCGGCCTCGAGCTCGTCGGCGCGCTCCTGCCCCCCGTTCATCTCGGCGGCGAGGCTGCCTGCGTCGACTACCGGCTGCACCCCACCTGGGGTCGCGATGCTGACCTCGTGTCCCTCACCGGTGAAGGTGCGGAATGGGACGACGAGCTCCTCGGCCCAGTAGCCCGTGGGGTGCTTCGTGCCGTCCTTGAGCGTCCAGTGGTCCGATCCGGTTACCACAAACAGGATGTTGCTCATGTGTCTCTCCTTCGTCGTCGTCCGCCGGGGATTGCCCGACGGGGGGTGAAACACGCACCCGGGCGGCGCCATTCCGAGGCAGCAGGCAATGCGGGGCGACTCACCCCTGATACCGGTCGAATCTGGGCTCATCATTACGTGGGTTCCGGGTCGCGACGCCACGCGAGATGCGGGCCGAACCGGCAGGGTCCTCGATGGCGCGAGCACCATGCCTCTGTCATCGCCGCGCATCCGGGACGGCACGCGGCGGCGGCACCCACCGGGTTCCCCAAACTTGGCGCGACTCCGGTGCGCCCGACGATCCGGACGGAACGTGGCCACAAGCCCATCGGCTCGCGGAGCGTGCCAGTGACCGATCCTCACCGGTCGCGGACGCCAACCCGTCGCAGCGGGCCTGTCTGCTTGCTGGATTGGAGCGAACCCTCTCGGGACATCCTTGACTGACGGACCTCTGGACGGATTTCGTCAGGTAGTCGTGGTAGCGCGTTCTTCGCCGCCGCGCGCCGTTAAAGCGCTTGCTCTGTGAACGCGCGGGTGGTCAGAGTGTGGCGCAGGAGGAGACTTGAACATCGATGGCGCCGATTGGCTTATTCGTGACTATCGTCCCGCGGACGAGGGAGCGTGGTTGCGTTGCCGTGTGCTCGGGTTCCTTGACACCTCCTACTACGACGACGTCTTGGTCAGCAAGCCTCGTCACGCTCCTGGCGTCGGGCTGGTGGCTACGGCGGGAGACGACATCGTCGGCCTCTGTGATGCCTCGATCGACGAGGCATCGGCAACGATCGAAACCATCGTCGTACACCCTGATTTCCGCCGGCGCGGCATCGCTCACGCACTCGTTCAACACACCTGCGAGCGCCTGCAGCGTGCTGCGGCCACGACTGTCGACGCCTGGACGAGGGAGGATCCGGGCACCCTAGCCTGGTACCAGGCTGAGGGTTTTTCGGCCGTGTTCCGCTATCTGCATGTGTACGCATCGACGCCGCAGGAGATGGAGAGGGCCACCACGCCGCGACCTGGATTGATGCCTCGCAACGGTCACTTTCATGCCTGGGAATCTGAGGAGGCGATACTCCGCGAGCGGTTCGACCGCGTCTATGGATGCAATCGCTTCATGAAGGCCATTTGAAGGCGGCGCGGCGCGGTATGGACAAACTCGGGCGCGCCCAGCCCCCGGAAGGCGGCGGTCACGGCCGAGACGTGAGGTCGCGGAGCCGACAGGCGTCTAGTCGGCACATGCTGCCAGAGTCCCAGCACTTACAGCGATTCCCATGGGTACAAACCGGCGTCCCGCAAGGCGAACCTCCCACGAGAACGACGCCGGCCAGCCTGCCTACGCCTCTGGCCGGTGACCGTTTAACCCGTCCGGTGAAGTGTTCCGGTGAAGAGCCCCTATTCGGAGGAGCCACCATGACCACGAACCGGGGCCCGACGCCTACCTTGACGACGACTCACTGATCGACCGATCTCGTCAAACTGTCCAGCGGGCGCGTCGTCAATCTTTGCTGCATCTCGACAGCAACGCCGCTGGGCGAGACTGAGGCGGCACTCCGAACTCAGGGCCAGTCCCGCGGGAACGACATCTGCGATGCTGGCGGGCCTATCCGGTCTCAAGCCACTTGTGGTTGCGGATGATCGCCTGGGTCCGATCCGACAACTCTGGCGGGGCGTTGTCATCGTCGGTGCGGTTGCAGACGTCCTCCCGGAGGATCCGTTGGGCTTCGCGGCGATCGCCTTCGGCCTCGGTGACAGCTGCAAGGCTCAGGCGCGTCGCCTCCTCGTCCGGTGCGGCCAGGACCGCAAGTCGCGCTGCCTCGCTCGCTCGGGGAAGGTCGCCGGCCTCTAGGAACGCGGTAGTGACGACCAGAGCGACGTCCGCGATCGCGATAGTCATGTACTGATCGATTCGCTCCCCCTCGACAAGCCAGCTCCAGCCCCCAGGTCGCAGTTGGTCAAATGGGCGACCGTTGATTAGTTCGAGTGCCCGGACGTGGTCGGCGAGTCCGGCAGCGTCTCCGCGGGTCTCTCCGCGTTTGCGGAGTCGCCGGAAGAGGTCGACATCGATGAGGAGTCCGTCGTCGACTTGATAGACGAACATGCCGCTTGTTTGTGCCGCCTGTGACTTACCTGCCCAAGGCAGATGCTTCTCTCCCGTGGCGGGGTTCGGTCCGAGCCAGTCCCGCACGATCCCGACGTAGTCGCGCACCTTGGTCGAGGTGATGCCGAATGCCTCTTGGATCTCGTCGTTGGTCACGCCCCGGCGGCGGCGCAGCGCGAGGAAGGCGAGTAGCTCTGTGAAGTAGGGCTTCCGTGAGGCCAGGGCGGTGCCGTGCGTGTGCGCAGTCACCGGGCCGAGCAGCATGAGCCGGGGGCGGGCGCAGTCGCGGGCGAACCAGTCGGCGACGTCCTGGTCCAGGTTGGGGTCCTTGTCCTCGACCTCGTGGCGGACCTTCTCGGTGACTTGGGGGGCGAGCCGCTCGAGGTCCTCGGCCACCACGGCCGACTCGTTTAGGTAGTGCTCGTCGTCGGCAGTCAGCAGGCGGGATGTGGGTTCATCCCGACGGTCATTGCGGGGAAGGGTGTATTCCCGGCGCAGCGAGCCAGCTCGGTCTACGTAGGCCTCCCACCCCTCGGTCGCGTGCTCGTCGACGGGGATCTCCGTGTCGTCGAGTACTTCGCTTTGCGCGTAGAGCAGCGCACACCCGCGGGCCTCGTCCGCGGTCAGCCCGATGGCGCTCAGGTTCAGCCCGGCCTTCTCTACGATCACTCGTCCGGCACTGGTCACGCGCAGCACCTCACCAGCGGGACCGTCTTCGCCCTCCCCGACCAGCACGATCGAGGTGCCGGTTCGGCCGGCGTGGCCGGCGATCACCTCGATCAACTCATCCAAGCCATCTGGCCCGCTCGAGGCGGCATCCACCACGAGCATCTGTGCTGGCCAGGTATCGGCGTCGAGCTGGCCGGTGCGGCCAGTCGGGGCATCGCCCTCGAGTTCGCTGGTGCGGTCGACCATTGCCACGGCATCAGCGAGAACCTCCGCGGTCGCCGAACGCGCTGGATCCCCCGGTGGGTGGTAGGTGATGCGTGCCCCGAAGCCGGCGGTTTCCTCTCCGAGGCCTACGCATTCCACGGCCACTGCGTGGGACCAGGGGTTGACGGCCAGTTGTGCCGCGATGTGACGGGCGAAATCACGGCCGCGGGTGAGGTCGCCGGCCACGCTGATCGTTCCGAGTTCCTCGCAGTTGAGCAGCCAGGTCTCCCCGTCGTCGCCCTGTCCGATGGTGGCCAGCATGGGATAGGGCGGTTCGACATTGTCCGCGTCAGGGCCCAGGTCCTCGGGAGGGTCGTTAGTGTCGCAGTGCCAGTGCAGCTGGTCGGGGGTTGCCTGCCAGGGGTGTGGGAGTGCAGCAGGTCCAGACAGGTGCAGGGTGAGGGTGTCGCGGTGAATCTCGACCGCTGCCAGGGGCGGCATCGGGATGGCATGAGCCTCGGCGTGGGCTGCCAGACGCCGAAGAGCCTGGTCCATGAACTCTACGGTGGCTGCCGCCGCTGCGCCTGCCGCGATGATGGTCCGTTCTGTCGCTGCCAGCTCGGGCGCGGGCGCGGCGATGCCTCGGCCCGGTCGACGGCGCCGGAACTGCGCCCTGCGGCGTTGACGCAGCCCCAGGAACAGTGCTCCCGCGAGGAGCGTGCCGCCGCCAGCCAGGCCGGCCAACACCCATGGGGCGTCGAAAGCGTGGTCCTCATCGCCCTCGGCGGAGTCCGGGCCGGCGGCGTCAGTGCCTGGTGTCTCGGTGGCTGAGTCGGTCTCCGGGGCGGACTCCGCTGGGGCGGTCGGTTGCTGTTCGGGGGTCTTCTCGACCTGGGGCTGGGCGAGCTCGTTCTCCGGCGGCTGCTCGTGGGTCGGTGGCTGGGAGTCGCGGCCCTCGCTGTGATGGCCGGAGGTGGTCTTCTCGTTGGCTCCGAGGCTGCCGGGGATGACCAGTCGCTGTCCTGGGTAGATCAGGTTCGGGTCGGAGCCGATGACGTCCTTGTTCGCCGTGTACAGCTCTCGCCAGCGAGTGGCATCGCCCATCTCGCGTTTCGCGATGAGGGAGAGGTACTCATCGTCTTGGACGACCTCCGTGTGCCTGCCTGTGGGTTCAGGTTTCTGCGTCTCTCCGGTGGGAGTCTTCCCGGAGGCGCCAGCGGGCAGTCTGATCGTGGTCCCGGCGGGGATGGTCTGGGCGGCGTTGGCTAGGACGGTGTTGTCGGCCATCTTGGCGCCGCGGTTGAGCTCGAGCAGTTGTCGCCACTGGCGGCCGTCGTCCAGGTGCGTCTCGGCGAGCCGCCACAGCGTGGTGTGACTCTGGGCGGTGATGCTGGCGCCCTGCTTGCCCACGTCCTGTTCGGTGCCTTGGCCTTCGGTCTGCACGGTCGGTGCGTGGCCGGTGGGGGTGTCGGCGTGCGCGGTTCCGGCGGAGGCGAGAGTTCCGGCGCCGATCCCGAGGGCTGCCACCCAGGCGACGAGGGTGCGGGCGAGGTGTTGTTGGCCGCCGGTGGCGAACACGACCCGGTTGGCGCCATGGTCGGGCGCTACCGCCTCGACGAGGCCGCGTTCCCTGCTCGCCTTGGCGGCCGCGGCCACCTCGACCAGCACACAGGCGGTCATCTGCGCCCAGGCGAGCCAGCCGATGATCGCGAGGAGTCCGATCAGGGTGCTGTTGGTGAGCAGTTGTACTTCCGCCCAGCCTCCCTCGGGCCAGGGATTACCGACCCAGGCCAGGAGGGCGAGGGGCGCGCCGAAGAGGAGGGCAAGCAGGACAAGGAGTGCGCCCACCCCACGTATCAGTCGGCTCATGTTATTGCGTCCCTTCCTCAGTCCGACGCGGAGATGGCGTCCGCGGATCCTGTCTCGCTGACGTGTACCGAGCTCACTCCGATGAGGCCCAGGAACTCCGGTGTACGGGTACCAGCTGCGGTCACGATGACCTTGCTGCCCCGTACGCGGACGGAGCCCGACCAGCCGGACTGCCGCAGCGTCATGCGGGCTCGGGCGATGGCGTCGCCGGCGTTGACGTGATCGCTTCCCGAACGGACCGAGGCGGCGGAGAGTTCATCGGCTCCTGCACGTGCGGCCTGCTCGGCGACGCGTTTCGCCTCGACCTGCTCGTTGATCAGCTCGCCTCCACCTGCAACCAGCCCCAGCAACGCCATGAAGGCCGTCGTGGTGATGATCAGCATCCACACCGCGACCGCGCCGGCTTCCTCCTGGCGCCGGAAGTGGGTGCGTGCCCCCCACCGCGTACGTAGCCGCCGCCACAGTGCGGCCATCGTTGTCATGGGGCGCTCCGGTAGGTCTCGATCGGCACCACAGCACGTTCTGTAAAGGCAGTGCTGGGTTGCAGGCCGAGCTGCCGCCCCAAGGGGCCGGTGTCGAGCAGGTTGACCGTGCAGGTCACCTCGGCCACGACCTGCCCGCCGGGAGTGAAGTCCGTTCCTCCGAAGGAGACGGACATGTTCTGGCAGCTCTTGCCCCGTTTGGCCAGGGACTGCGTTGCGGCCGTCCGTCCGGCGGTCATGCCCCGTCCGTAGGTGGTCTCGAGGGACGCGGCACGGGCGGCCGCGTAAGCGGCGTCGTTGGCCTGCGCCGGGCCGTCGACGAACCGTCCGCCTGCCACGACCGTAAGGATCAGCGCGACCGCGCTGGTGGCCATGATCAGCATCTCTACACCCGCCGACCCGTCCTCCTCGCGCCCACAGATGGCGTCTGATGCCCGAGCTCGCCACATCATCGTGCGAACCTCTCCACGGGCACGGTCGCCGACTGGGTGATCGGATCATCGAGCCACCACAGCAGCGAGACGACCTCGACGGTCACCGTCACTCGGGCCCGGGTGGCCGATCGACTCGACGACACGCGGGATCCGGTCACTGCCGGTGCGCCATCGTCGGCGACGAATGCCTGCGCCTTAGCCCGTCCTGTCCCGGCCGAACCGTTCCAGTGGGCACCGGCAACCGCTCCCTCACGTGCCGCTGCCTCGGCGACCCGTTGGGCATGGAAGCGGATACCGAACTGGACCATCGCGAGGAACACCGCGACCATCGTCGTGGCGATGATCAAGAACTCGACTCCCGAGGCGCCACATTCGTCCTTCCGGATTCCACGTCGTTTCGTCTTGCTGGGGTGGTCCGCCAATGTGCTGCGCCTCCTTTCCTTGGTGTCGTCTCGATCTCGGGGTTCCTCCGGTGGGCGTGGCCTACTTTCCGAGTTTCCCGGCTGCGCTCTTGGCGAAGGTCATGACGGAGTCGCCCGCGAAGTATGCGATGGCGATACCGGCGCCGACGATGACCAGCCACTCAACCGCGCCGGCTCCGCGCTCGTCCTCGCGAGGCTTCCGCGCGAGGACGAGCAGGGTCGCGTAGATCAGGTAGAAGATTCGACTCACCTTGATTCCCTCCCTTCGAGGTTCCGTGTGTCTTGGATGTGTGGACTCTTTAGCCCCCCGCTGCGCGCAGGGCCAGGATGTAGGGGCCGCAGATGTAGATCGCGGCGAGCATTGCGGCCACCAGCGTCAGTTGCCGCATGGACTCGGTGGCCTTGTTGGCGCGTTCCATCTCTGCGGCCAGTCGCGCGGAGCGCATCGTGTCGGCGCGCGCGATCAAGGATGCCTTCACCCGGGCCGCCTCGTTGTTGGCGAGCTCGATACTCGACTTCAGGCTGATCAGCTGCACGATCCGGTACCGCTCCCCGAGCTGACCCAACGCCACCCAGGCGGTGATGCCTTTGGACGGTGCCAGGTCGATGGTCCGGCGGATCTCGGAGAACACGCGGCCGGTGCCGATCTGTGCCGCCGCGGGAAGTGCCTGGGCGTGCCCTTGGCCGGCTTCCATGCTCATCGCGACCAGATCCATGTAGATCGACAAGGCCCGCACGTACTCCTCCCGCGCTGTCGCGGCCTCGGTGCGAAGGTCCTTGACCGACAACACAACCACGGCCGCCGCGAGCAAGAGCCCGATGATCGGCGCCCACTGCAATGAGACGTCGTGGCCGTTCAGTCGCCGGCCCACCATCACGACGGCCGGCGCACAGCCAAAGGCCAGGGCCAACAGGGTCACTCGGCTCAGCCACGCTTGCAGATCGCGGCCCGCGATTGCCAGGTCGGGAGCCAGATTGTCGAGCAGCTCGGGACGACGGGAGCGCAGTCCCTCGGCTACCCATCGAGCGATCCGCCCCAGCGGAGAGGCTGGAGCCGGGCTGCCCGCACGGTCGGCGGCTACATCGCGGCCTCTGCGCCATTGGTCGATCTCGGCCACCAGGTCAGGGGCCGGCGGATACAGCAACCAGCACAACTGCAGCAGACCAACCGCAAGGAGTACGCCCAACACAAGAACGGGGATCATGACCGCACTCCCGTCGGGCGATACGTCGCTGCCTCGAGGACTTCGCTGGCACTGGAGAGGAACCGTGGCTCGGGGACCGGTTCGGCGAGCTTGCGGACCCGGCTGAACACGAACAGGTAGGCGACCCCCAACACGAAGGGCAGCAGCTGCGCGGCCGCTCCCCCGCCCTCGGGGATCCCTTGGGGAGAGAACAGGTTGGCTGCCAGCACCAGAGCCGCCGTCAGTGCAGCTACCTGGGCGGCCTCGCGGCGAACGCCATTGCGCTCGCGCATCACCTTCGTTCGTTGTTCGAGTTCTTCACGCAGCGCCTCGGACAGGGCTGACAACACTGCCGAGAGCTTCCCGCGGCGCTGCCGCGCCGCCAGCGCCAGCGCGGCCACCACCGTGTCTGCGCTGGCATCGTCGACCTCGTCGGCGAAGTAGCTCAGCGCCTCGGGCAACGGCACCCGCACACTGAGCCGTCGCGACATCAACCGCAGCGGGCCCACCAGGACGTCGGAGGCGGTATCGACCGTCTTGGGGATCACCGATTCCAGCCCGGAACCCTTCTGGGCGAGGTCGCGCAGTGCCTCGGTCCAGTGGGCCAGTGCCTCCAGCTTCGACAAGGCCGCGCGCTCCGCCTTGCCGCCGCCGGCCACCATCGGCCAGACCACGGCACCCGCGCCCACGATCACTGCCAGGACGATGTTGCGGGTGATGAGCATGACGGCGAGTCCGGCGACCACTGCTAGGGCCAGATGGCGCTGTGAGCCACTGGTGCTTTTGCGGCGGCGAGGCAGGCTCCTCAGGTCCGTGGGCACCAGAGGGTGGCCGCGGGCGAGTCGTCCAAGGCCGAGCAGGCCGAGGGCCAGAAGGATCCCGAGAAGGATGACCATTTCAGACCCACCTGCTCGGGTCGCCGTCTCCGATGTCGCGGTATCCGGCCTCGCGCAGGTGATCGATCCAGTGGATCCCCACGGGGGCGTCGCGCACAGCCATGCCGTCGGGGCCGGGCTTGAAGATCTCGTCGGTCTTCAGGCCGTCGTCGTCGTGGCTGACCACCTGGCGCACCGAGTGCACGACGCGGCGCTGGTGACCGTCTCCGCGGAAGCGTTTGAGAAACACGAGGTAGTCCAGCGCGTTGGCGACCATGCCCAGGGTCGCGGGTCGAGGCAGTCGTTCCGGGGCCTGGACCGCGTAGGAGCAGATGTTCTCCACGATCCCCTCCGAAGAGTTGGAGTGGATCGTGGAGAGGCTGCCGTCGTTGCCCTGCATCATCGCGTTGAGCATCACCAGGATCTCGTCGCCCAGGACCTCGCCGACGATGACGCGGTCTGGTCGCATTCGTTTGGAGACCATCAGTAGCTCCCGCATCGGCACCGATCCTTCGCCCTCCGCGTTGGCCAGCCGTTCTTCCATGGGGACGATGTCTGGATGACCTTCTTGGTCGTCCTCGAGCCCCAGCTCGAGGGCGCGTTCGATGGTGATCAGGCGCTCTTCCGGTGGGATCTCCGCGGCCAGGGCACGCAGCAGAACCGTCTTGCCGGAGCTGGTTTCACCGCCGACGATGATGTTCTTCTTGGCCCGAACGGCGGCCGCGAAGAAGTCGGCCAGCTGTTCGTCGATGGTGCCGTTGGCCACCAGGTCTTTGAGGGTGTAGCGCATCTGTCGGTGGTGCATTCTGATCGCCACCACTGGGGCGGTGCTGACCGCCATCACGGCCTGCACCCTCGCTGACCTCAGACGGAAGTTCACGTGCGGGTTGGCCCGGTCAAAGGCGCGCCCCGAGAGTCCCTCATGCGCGGCGAGCGTCTGGATCGTCTCGATCAGCTCCTCGTTCGAGGCGAACACCGGGGCCACCCGGGCCCGGACACCGTTGGTGTAGTCCACGAAGACGTTCTGCCAGCCGTTGATGTCGATCTCTTCGATGTTTGGGTCGTTGAGCAGCGCCTCCAGGGACCCGGCACCGGTGAGCCGGCTCTTCAGGGCCTTGACCAGGTCCTGGCGTTCCTCCCAGCTCTGCGATCCGTGGCCGTCCTCGGCCAGCTCCCGGGTGTAGTCATCGACCACCTGGAAAGCGAGCTCGGCCTTGAGTGCCTCGAGGTCGGCGTCAGTCAGCGGCAGCTCAGCGCTGCCGGCGTTCTCCTGGACGTGTCGTTCGAGTCGGTCCCCCACCTTGACCTGCAGTTGGCGTAGCAGGGTGTGGTCCGCTCCTCGGATCTCCATCAGTCCATCTCCCTGCTCGAGGAGGTCTGCCACGGGTCAGGGACATCTCTGGCGTCTGGGGAGGTCTCGCTGCGGGCCCATGCGCCTGCGGCCGCCGTGGCTTGCGTAGGAGGGATCGCGGGGGTCTCTTGGCCCGGCGGTTCCTTCGGCAGTAGAGGGCCGCCGGTGGGCGCTGGCCACGACCGTGCCTGTTGCGGGGCCCCTGCTCGGGCGGCTCGTTGCTGGTTCTTCTCCGCGCGATTGCGCCGCCCGTCCTCTGGCTCGGCGTGGTCCAGGCCCGCGACCATCCCCAGCCGCCACATGATCCTGCGGGCCGAGCGCATCAGGTGGGACTTCTTCATCGGCTTAGCCGCCGGGTCTGCCCCGTGCTCCAGCTGGTGTACCCCGGAGTGATCCCACGCCAGCCAGCCGACACCGCGCAGTGTGGGGGCGACATTGGACTCGCTGAGGATCTCCGCGATACGGGTCGCGGACTGGGCGCCGTGGCGCCGGTCGGTGACCACGATCGGGAGCAGGACGGGTGGGCGCCCGTTGTGTTTCGCAATCTCGGGCGTCAGGTGCTCAAGACGCTCGACCATGTGCACGACCGAGGCCATGTCACCGCGGCACACCGGCATCAAAACGTCGGCGGCAGTCGCGATGGCCATCGATGGCGAGCCCGTGTGGATCCGGCCAAGGTCGGCAAACACCGGCACGGGCTGTGCCTGGACCGCCGAGCTCAGCACCGGCCACGAGATTCCGGTTCCTTGTTCGGCAGTCACAAAGCCCGGGACCACCCGCACCATCTGGCTCAACGTGTGCGACCCGCCACGCCACAGGTCCAAGTGCTGTTGCGCTGCCGAATCCTGTGAGGGCAGCCCGATGGGGCCCGCTGGTGGCTGTTGGACCGACCGCCCCGCACCGATGCCTAACACCGTGGGTGTCGGGGGCAGCGGATGACGCTCGTTGCCATCTGGCCGTAGCCGAAGCGCAAGATCCCCTCCGTACGGATCTGCCTCGACCACCACCGCAGGCAGACCCCGCGCTGAGGCCAGCGCCAGGGCCACCGTGGTGCATCCGGGCGAACCCCTGTCGGAACAGATCGCGAACAGCACGGCCGCTCACTCCTCCCCTGCAGTGACGGGAGCCTTCACGATGGTGACCTGGCCGGCAGCGCTGTGGACAGCCACGACGTCGGCGACCGACTCCTCTACCAAGATGGTCACGACCCGGGTTCCTTCCGGTGACCGGCCCACCGACTCGACACGCGCGGACGCGGCGAGCACCTTCGGAGACTGCAGCTGAGCCTTGGATCCCTCCGCGCCCTCGACCGGGGCCGCAAGCACTTCCACCATGTCGCCCGCCACCAGGGAGCCTGGCACCCGACCCGAAGACAGGCTCAGCGAGACGACCCGCTGCCCTTCCGCGGGAACCAGCTCGGAGGTCACCGCCGTTTCCGTGAGAATCTGCCCCTCAACCAGCCCGGAACTCGACCGCTTCCCGATCACCGACTCGACGTCGGAGGCCAAGACGGCAGCCGGGGCGCCTGCCACCTCGACGGGTCGCAGGTCACCTTCCTTGATGACCTGTCCAGGAGGGACCGCGTTCGTGATCGTCAGGACCTCCACGCGGTCGCTCTGCGACTGGAACACAGCCACCAGCGCGACCACTACAAGAACCACGAACAAGATTGAGGCAGCCCACTGCCCCACCCGGCGGGGTGCCTTCTGCGTCACCTGACCCAGCTTCGCCCGGACATCCAGGCCCTCTGAGGTCATGCCCAAGTTCTGCTTGGTGTTAGTCGTGAAGCTCACTCCGTCACCACTGTCTGGCGCTGGCGCACCTCGATAGTCGTCGTTTCACCGCTGGGCGCAACTACCTCACCGAGGTCGCCGCCCTGCCCGTCGCAGGCGCCCGAGCAGGTCCAGCTGACCGCATAGACGATCTGGGCCGAGACGTCGTGGGAGTCGCCCTCTGGGTCTTCCAGGGAGTTGTAGGCAAAGGTGCAGTTCGACTTTGCTGCATCGGACATGCCCTTGCGCCAGGCCCGGCCGGCGTCCGAGCACTCCGCTGACTCATCGCCCATGTCCCACTGCACTCGCTGCGGTGACGCCGTCGCGGTGACCGACACCGGGCCGACGCTGACCGTCTTACTCAGGTCGTGCCACTGCGTCTCCGGCACCCACATCCAGTTTTCGATCTGCACATAGGTGGGGTTCCCCGGGGCCGGCGCGACCTGGGCAGTCGCCCGCTCCAACGGCAGTAGGCCCATGGCTCGACGGGCTAGCGCCACCGGATCAACCCGTGGCGCCGCAGGGCCCTCGCCGACAGTGTCGGCGTTGTCTTCGCAGCCTGACTCGCCTGCTAACGGACTCCCCGCGGGTGGTGCAGGTTCGAGCGCTTCTCCCGCTGGTCCGACGGGACACCCCACACTTGCAAAGGGAGAGGGCACATAGTCCGTACTTTCGGAACCGTCGGTTCCAGACCTCGTGGTCGTACCATCTCCTCCCCCAGCCGCCGTACCGTCATCTCCACCGGGAGTCGTGATCTTAACGGTGATACATACCCAGCCACTTGAGGCCTTGACGGCCTGTTGGCCGGCCCCACAACTCGGTGCGGCTTCTGCGGTTTGCGTTGCGCCGGCCACGGGAGACAGCGCGGCCAACAGGAAGGCACCGAGCGCCACCCTTAAGGTTTGCATGGCCGCGCCTCGCCCTCGCCAGACTCGGTGATGCGATAGATCAACCAGTCATAGCCCTTCGGCATCTCCATGTTGATCGTTCGTAGACTCGGCCTCTGCCGATCCTTGACTGGCACTGCGGGCTTACCGTTTTGGGTTACCGAAGCGCTCGTGTAGTCAACGCACTGGTCGATCACAACGGAGCGTGCCTGCTTGCTGATGTACTTCGGCCGCGACCAATAGACGTCTTCCAGCCCCTCAATTTTGACGCCAGCTTTGTCGTATGCCTCGAGCTGCATGGCCTGGGTCTTCCACACCGGACTGGGGAAGAACTCCTTGAATACTTTGTTCGCCTCGGGCGTGGACTTCCCCGCCGCGAAGATTCTCTCCGAACGCTCCTTGTAGGACCCCCACCGGGCCAACGCCGCGTCGAAGGCGTCGACTTGCTTCTGTGAGTAGTTCTTCTCCCACGCCGGCTTGTCCGGCTCCGAGGGGGTGGGTGACGGGGAGGAAGTGGCGGGGTCGCCGTTCGAGCTCTCATCGTCTCCCCCGCATGAGGCGGCGCTCAGCAGCAGGACCGGAACCATGAGTGCAACGGGTGCGATTCGAGAGTGGGGCATCAGTTGCCTCCCCGAGTTGGCGACAGAATTGCCATAAGGGTAGGACGCCGCCAGGGCTCTTCCGCTCCCGCAACGACGGCAGCTCGAGAGAGCATCCGTGGTGGACGAGGATCGGGCCCACGTAGGCCACCACGGATGGGACTGGTCGCTGGAACCAACGCAGGCGCGGATCGAATCTCCATGTGGCTGCCCCGTTCCCTGGTCGTCGCACCCGATCGACAGTCGGGGCCTTCTATTGACCTAGGGACACAAAGACACGCTTCGGGCTCATCTGCGCCGATGAACATTTGGGCCGGTGGCCCATGCTGCGGACCTGCCCGGCTCGTCGCCGTCCTATCCACCCGAGACTCCCCCGCGGTTGGTGCACCATCCACGGTGCAGCAGCCGACTAGTAGCGATGTTGTTTGGATTCGTTCTATCGCGGTCCACTCTCGACCCACAATCCCTTGTGATCGATCGCTTGTGTGCGCCCGCATGGAAGGCACGCTACCATAATCACCGTCTAACGACGTCTTTAATTGGTGGGGACTCACATGGCCAATGGCTCGCTCCGCGCTCAACACGGCACAATGAGGCTGTGCCTGCCATTGTCCGTCCCACTCCCCCGCTACCGATGAGCGTCGCTGTCGCCGCCCGGGTATTCGGTTCGGAAATCCTGCTGGCGCTCATTCGGTACTACCGCGCATCGCCTGGGACGACGCAGCAATCAGCCGCGGAAGCGCTCTCCCTCTCGCAGCAGCTCGTCTCCAGCAACACGCGCATCCTCACCGACGCCGAGCTCGTGGTCGGAGCCGCTCGCGGGCGTCGAGGAGGCCGGTACCACGTAGACGAAGCTCGACTCCAGGAACTGCTCAAGGCACTTGAGGCATACCTCGTCGATTGAGCGAGCGGTCTAGCACGGTCGAGCGTGACGAGCATTTGCAGAGTTACAGACTTCCGGAGTCTGTAGCCGGATACTCGTAGGGGCGAATGAGGTCCTGGTCAAACTGTTTGATCCAGTTCATGCCGTGGCCGGTGTTGTAGCTGACCGTCCCTTGCCACCGCTCCCCCACTTGTTGCCACTGGCGCAGGGCCCCGAAGTGCCAAGTCCCGTCGACGAGAACCTCGACCTCTGGGGCATCGTTCGGGGTGTAGGTGATGGTGCGGCCGGTCATGCCCTCAGAGTAGGCGTCACCACCGATCCTCCCACTGAGGGCGGCGCTCAAGATGGCCACCAGTGCCACCTACTCGGCCTCGTGCACCTCGGCGCGACTGGCGCCGGATGTGGCCTCGCACCTGGCCGCGACTGCAATTCGAGGAGGTCGGCGACTTCGTCGTAGGTGATCCACTCGTTTGTCGACATATAGCCCCGACCCCTTCGCCGGGGAACCCGTGAGGGAGCACTCCCCGACCCACACAGCCGCCCGCTTGGCGCTCCCAGACAAACAGAGTCTGTGAGTTACAGACCGACGGAGGTCCGCAGGTCACCTTCAGTTGCGCCCTTGAGGCCGGCTTCTTGGGCGAGCAGCATGTCGATCGCGACCCGGATGAGAGTGTTGTCGGTGATCCGCTCCCCCGCTCCCCGACGTTCCCGGTTGAGACGACGGGTGAGCGCCGAGAGGGCGTCAGCCTGGTCGTGGCGGATGCGAGCCTCTTTACGTGCCATCTGCAGGTAGCTCGGCGTGGCCTCGTCGTCGAGATCCTCGACACTGGCCAGCGGAGCCCTCGCGGGCGGTGGGGTGGCGGCTGCCGAATCGGCCGGCGTAGGGCTGGGCGTGGCCACCTTAGGGGTGGGCGCGGCCGGCGCCTCCACTACCTCCCTGGGCGCCTCCAGCAGTCCAGAGAGCGACTTGCGTGCCATCAGATAACTCCCTTCAGGGGTGCACTTCCGTTGTCTTCGGCATTCGCCCACAGAGATGTGAGTTCGAAGGCGACCTTGGTGAAGTCCGCCTTTGCCTCGCGTGAGCTGCGGTCGTCTCGGTACTGGGTGGCGACCTGGCCATCGATGGGGCTGGTGCGGTGGGCCTTGTAGTCGCGGAGGAAGGCGCGGAAGCGGAGCAGCTGCGCTCTATCGAGTTGGGCGGCCGCGTCGTGCGCATCCGCGATCACGCGCGGGTCGACCTTGTTGAGTAGCACCCTGTAGTCCAGCCCTCGGGGCTTGATGAACTCCTCGATGGTGCGCTGGAGCGGCAGCAGGGCCAACGCGGCGGGTTCCGTAGGGAGGATGGCGAAGTCCGCCTCAGCCAGAACGGTGGTGAGGACATCCCTGGCTTCAAGGGAGCCGGGGGTGTCGACATAGATGGTGTTGTAATCCAGGCGCCGCAGCTGCGCCAGGTTCGCCGGGTCGGTGTCGCTGGCGATGTCAAAGGGGAGCTTGTCGCCGGCCCGGTCAGCCCAGAACGAAGCACTCCCCTGGGGGTCGACGTCAACCACGAGGACCTGTGATCCATTCTCGGCTGCTGCGGCAGCCAGGTTCATGGTGACCGTGGTCTTCCCGACGCCGCCCTTCTGGTTGGCGACTGCGACTATTCGCATGGCCCTCTCCTTCGGGAGTCTGTTGGTACGGAAGTCTGTGGACCTGAAGGTACGGGAGTAACAGAGTCTGTTGGCGAAGGCTCGCCGGAGGCGACATCTACGTCGTCTTCGCGGACCTGGACGGGCGCAAGGGCCCCTAAGTCCGTGAGTGCCGGAGTCTGTAAGTCCTCGACGCCCTGTCACTCAAGACGTGCTTGGGGGTGCAGCCTGCCGGCGACTGCCCAGACGTCTGTCAGTGCGGAAGTAACAGAGTCTGTCAGTGCGGGCGCTCAAGCCAGGGCCGGCCACGCTTGACGCCCCGCCACTCGGGTGGCTTCAATTTCAGGAAGTACCGGATTCTGTAAGTCCGTTATGTACGGACTTCCAACCTCTCCCCTGAGCGAACGCGCCCACCATCGCCGAGTTTCGCTCAATTTCCCCCTTGCCCGGCCTGTGGGCCATGAGTTGGCGAACAGGTTGGGCGGTTCGGTTACTCACTCATCCCGCCGTCGCGGCGCCCTGGACTCGAGCCAAGAGCGCCCATCGGCCGGAACGTTCTTGGCTTGGGAGTGTCGAGGTTCGGCAGTCCGGAAGTCTGGGAGTAACAGACTTTGTTGGAGTCAGTACCGCCGGGCGCTCCGGCGGGACTCGTAGTTGACCTGGGGCTCGCCGCCGAACAGTGCACCTCTGTCAGTCTGGCTTTACCAGAGTCTGTAAGTCTGTCGCTCTGGCAATGAGTCGAGACCCCGCGCCCCGGGGAGCGATCCCTGGGTGCTGTGGGGGAGCGCCCACCCAGTTTCTGGATGATCCACCACGACCCCCTTGGGTGCACTGAGTAGCAGCAGCGGGCGGTTTGCGCTAATCTTGTGTCTGTAGCCGGCGCTCCGAGGAGTGGCCGGAAGTGAGCTCGAGAAGTTCCCGCCGGACGACGGGGTCTCGAGCTCGCGTCGTTCCTAGGCTTGAATCTCTTCAATGTCCACGAGGTCATCTAGCGCGGCGTAGCCGACCTCGTCGCCGCATCGATGGGCAATGAAGGCCCCGGCCACGATGTCTGCGACCCACAGCAGGGGCTCTTTGGGACCCGGGGTGTGGTCCATTCGGAGCGTGGAGCTGATCTCTTGCCGGGCACGCATCCTGTTGTGGATGTATCGGTCGGATTCGTTCTGTCTCTGCTGGCGAGCCTCAATCGTTGCCCAGTTCACTCCGTAGTTCGCGTCAAGGGACCACAGGAGCCTTTCGAGGCACTTGCGCCGCCGGCGCTCGGACTTCTCGGTGGGTTCGGCCCCGTCTCGCACGACGACCAGGTGAATTGCCTCGAGTTGGGCGACAGCTGCCACCAGGTCCCGCCGACTCCTCGAGTTTTCGTCGTGCCAGTGAATCTTCTTCTGGCCGGGGCGCAGGAATGGCGCCACCGCGCCGCGCACGTTCTCGAGCTCGTCGGTCTGGATGAGCGCCGCGGCCAATAGGTACGTACCGGGGGAGCGGCCGTGCGGCTCCGACTCGTCGATGAATGCCTTCCACGTCACCGGGCAAGTGTCTCGCATGCATCCTGCTATCCCTGACTGGAAGAGTCTGTGAGTCTCGTACTGACAGACTCACAGACTTAGAGCAAGGCCGGTCGACTCATTGGGCTCACCGCTGCTTCCAGCTCGCCTCGGATCGAAGGGCAGCGGGGATCGGGGCCCGCTCGAACCCGCTGCGGCCCGATTGGCCCGCCGCTCACGCCGTGAGTGGTTCTGCCCCGAGGACGCGGCCAAGTAGGTCGAGCAGGGAGGCATGTTCGTCACCGGGGTCTGGTGGTCGCGGCGGGGGAGGGTCCA
>JAKDNE010000179.1 GCA_030451965.1 Brachybacterium sp.
CTCCCGCCGAGGTCCCCCCGCCGACCGCGCTCATGACTATGCACCGGCTGTATATGCATGAGTGCGGGCGGCGCTGTGCGGACGCGTGGGACAGCCCGCCGACACCGCGCCTGTGACCTGCGTGACAGGCCCGTCGCGGACATCGCCGCAGGTGCATGGCTGGAGGCCGCCCTGCATGCTCACGCATCGAACGTCCCGTGCTCCCGCAGGAGCTCCCCGCGTATTCTGGTCCGCGCCATGACCTCCGTGTCCGCGGAGACCCCCGGTGACTCGGGGCCCTGGGCCCCCTGAAAGGACCGCGATGCTCGACTCGACGCTCCAGGCGACCTACGACCAGGTTCTCCACCGCAACCCCGGAGAACCCGAGTTCCATCAGGCTGTCCGGGAGGTGTTCGAGTCGCTGGAGGCCATCCAGAACCTTCATCCCGAGTACCAGGACCACAGCATCCTGATGCGTCTGTGCGAGCCGGAGCGCCAGATCATCTTCCGCGTCCCGTGGGTCGACGACCAGGGCACCGTGCAGATCAACCGCGGCTACCGCGTCGAGTACAACTCCGCGCTCGGTCCCTACAAGGGCGGCCTGCGGTTCCACCCCTCGGTGAACGTCGGCATCGTGAAGTTCCTCGGCTTCGAGCAGATCTTCAAGAACTCCCTCACCGGCCTGCCCATCGGCGGCGGCAAAGGCGGCTCCGACTTCGATCCGCATGGCCGCACCGACGGTGAGGTCATGCGCTTCTGCCAGTCCTTCATGACCGAGCTGCACCGCCACATGGGTGAGTACACCGACGTCCCCGCCGGCGACATCGGTGTGGGCGCCCGCGAGATCGGTTACCTCTTCGGTCAGTACAAGCGCCTGACCAACCGCTACGAGGCCGGCGTGCTCACCGGCAAGGGCCTGGACTGGGGCGGCTCCCTGGTGCGCAAGGAGGCCACGGGCTACGGCGCGGCCATCTTCGCCGACGAGATGCTCAAGGTCCGCGGCTCCTCCGTCGACGGCAGGCGCGTCGTCGTCTCCGGTTCCGGCAATGTCGCCCTGTACGCGATCGAGAAGGTCGCGCAGCTCGGCGGCATCCCCGTCACGGCCTCGGACTCCTCCGGCTACGTCGTGGACGAGAACGGGATCGACTTCTCGCTGCTGCGGCAGATCAAGGAAGTCGAGCGCGGCCGTATCCATGAGTACGCCGAGCGTCGCGGAAGCGGTGCCCGCTTCGTCAAGGGCGGCACCGTCTGGGACGTCCCGGCGGACATCGCCCTGCCCGGCGCCACCCAGAACGAGCTCGACCTCGATGCCGCACGCACCCTGGTCAAGAACGGGGTGCTGGCCGTCTCCGAGGGGGCGAACATGCCCTGCACCCCGGAGGCCGTCTCCGTCTTCCGGGCCGCCGACATCCCCTTCGGTCCCGGCAAGGCCGCGAACGCCGGAGGCGTCGCCACCAGCGCGCTCGAGATGCAGCAGAATGCCAGCCGGGACGCCTGGAGCTTCGGGCACACCGAGCAGCGCCTCACCGAGATCATGAAGGGCATCCACACCACCTGCGTGGAGACCGCCGAGGAGGTCGGCCGTCCCGGCGACTACGTGGTCGGCGCCAACGTGGCGGGCTTCCGCAAGGTGGCCGACGCGATGATCGCCTTCGGTGTGATCTGAGCCGAGAGCGTCGCACGCCGGCCGCCGGTCGCTGCGCACTCGACGGGCCCCTCCGGGTCATCGTCCCGCCCATCGGGCAGGGATGATCCGGAGGGGCCCTCGTCGTGCCCGACCACGGGACGGCCGCATCGATCGGCGCGGGTCACCTCACCGTCACGGTGATCTCGAGCGGGTCGATCTCGTGCGGGCCTTGGTCGCAGTCCTCGGCGATCGGGGTGCGGTAGCAGTAGATGATCCGCACCGTCGAGGTGCCGGGCTCGAGGCCGGTCAGCTCGACGGCATAGGGGAAGCTGCCGCCGGTTCCGGGTTCGTCTCGGCGATCGCGCACGCCGAACACCTCGCTGTTCATGACCACGTGGGCGTCGACAGCGCCGCCCTCGATCTGCGTGGGGACTCCCCAGTCATCACCCACGCCGGGGGACCACGTGCCCAGATCCACCTGGGTCGTCTCGCCGATCCCGATCGTCACCTCGTCGGTGCCCTCGGGCTGCAGGTCCGGGTCCAACAGGTAGCAGCCCGTCAGTGTCAGGGCCGCGGCGGTGGCGGCGAGCAGGCGCATTCGGCGTGGTCCATGGCGTCTCCGCGCCCTCGGTGGCGGTGGTGTCCGCCGGGCGGGTGATGTCCCCATGGCCGTTCCCCTCGATGATCCCCCACTGGCGGCGACCCCTCGCCGATCTCCGCGGGTTCAGCGTAGCCGGAGGCGTCGGGGGCGGCGCAGGACCGGCCGTACCGGGAATGGTCATGGATAGCTGACGTTCTGCCTGCGCTCTCGCCCCACGCATCGTGCTCGCTCACGAAGGCGGGGTGACCACGCTCGATTCGGCCGACGGCGCGGTGCTCGGCACCGCCGAGCCGGAGGGCTGTGTCCGCCTGGACCCTGCGAGCGACGGCCGCCACGCCGCCGACGCGATCACCATGTACGGCACCGGCGCAGGGTCTCCGACGGGGCGGCGACCACGAGGGCCACGGCCGCTGAGCCGACCTGTCTCAGCTCACCGACCCCGGATCCGGCTCCCACGGGCCCACCTCGATCGCGGCCCCGCCCTCCACCCCGGCCTTCAGGTCGAAGGGGGCGGGACCGGGGTCGTCCCCGGACGGCGTCGGCAGGAACGCGATGGGCGATGCCCCCTCGATTCCGTCGAACCGCACCGTCAGCTGCTGAGGGGTCCGCTGATCGGCGGCGTTGCGGTAGCCCGGCCAGAACAGGCGCGAGCGGGCGGTGTCTCCCGGGGCCAGGCCGATCCCGTCGGCCGCCTGCACGGTGGGGCTGAGGTGGGTGAGAGGCTCTGGCCGCAGCGCGATCTCCTCGCCGCCCTGTTCCAGCGTCAGGCGCGGCGCGCCGTGCAGGGCGCAGGGGCCGGCGCCGAGGTTGGTCGCGCGCAGCGTGACCGCCGAATCGGCGCTCACGCTGGCCCCGCCGGCGGCGTCGACGTGCAGCGACTCCGGTGAGCAGGTGGGCTGGTCGGCCGCCGGGTGCGCGGGGGCGGCGGGGGCGGTGATGTCCTCTCCGGGCTCCGCCGGCTCCGTGGCTCCCGGCCCGTGAGCAGCCGACGGTTCTGGCGGTTCCTCGGCCGCAGTCCCTCCGGCCTCGGTGCCATCTCGGGTGGTCCCGGCATCGGGGGCTCCGGCGTACTGCCAGGCGTCTGCCGGTGGGGCGGGGACGGGCTGGGCGGCGAAACCTGCGAGCACCGCGATGCCCACGACGGCGGCGCAGGTCGCGACGCGGAGCGCCCGCGGGCGCGCCGTTCGCATCCCGTCCCTGGTCGGGAGCGCGGACGGAGCTTCCGCCGGAAGTCGCTGGGCCGGCTCCGCAGCGCGGGGGAGGAGCCGTCCCATGAGCGCGGCCCCGCCGAGGAACAGGCCGGCCAGCATCGGCACCCCGAGCAGCGGGGTCCCCAGCATCAGCACCACGCCCAGGAGGGCCGGCGGATACGACACCAGCACGCCGCCCACCACCACCACCGGCGTCATGGTCCCCACCACGGCGGCCCAGCACGCCGCCCGGTCGCTCGTCGCGCCGGGCCGGAGCCACCGCCAGGCCGAGAACGCTGCAAGCAGCAGTGCGAGCAGTGCCACGGCCAGGCTGAATGGGCGGGAGAGCGCGACGGCTGACCAGCTCGCGCCCCACAGCAGAGCGGCGGCCAGGAGCAGCGGGACCAGCGGGCGCAGGAGTCCCCGGAGCATCGCCCGCAGGCGCAGGCCGCGGGGCGCCGACGAGACGGGCCTCGGGGCGGGCCGGCGCGGCACCGGGGTCCGCGGTACGGCCAGGGATCCCAGGCCAGCGCCGAGCAGCACTGCGACGGCGGCAAGGACCGCGACCCTCAGGTAGCGGTGGCGCGCCGCGGCCCACAGATCAGTGCAGGTGGTGTCGTCGCAGTCGAAGGCCCAGTCCGGGGGAGCGCCGAGCCGGCTCGCCCAGATCCCGACCACGAGCAGCACCGCGATCCCGGCGAGGGTCAGCGCGGCGGCGACGACGCCCACGGCAGGGATCCCCACAGCACCGAGACGGACGACCGGGGAGCTCCCGGGCGGGCGGCGCGGCGGCGGGATGGGGCGTGGCATGGACGAAACCTAGCCGAGCCCCGTCCTGCTCCTCAGCGCCTCAGCTGGACCTGCGTCGCTCGTGCACAAGCTCTCCACGCGGCCCGTACCGGCGCCGCCGGCCGGGGTGAGCTCAGAACCCCAGCTGGTCGGCGCGGTCGATGATCGCCTCTGCGGTGGCGATGGTCTGGTCCACGTACGCCTCGCCGAACAGGCGCACGTGCCCGAGCAGGCCGAAGAACAGGTGGGCGGGGAGGTCCTGCTGCCAGTCGCCGGGCAGCGGGTGCTCGGCCTCGTAGCCCTCGAAGATCTCCTCGAGGAACGGTGCGCCGAACAGGGAGAGCATGGCGAGGTCCTCGAGCCGGTGCCCGCCGTGGGCGGCGGGGTCGATGAGGGTCGCGCCCTCCGCGGTCCACATCACGTTGCCGGACCACAGATCACCGTGGACGCGGGCCGGCTCCTCCTCGCCCTGCCCGCTGACGCCGTCGAAGGCGCCGTCGGCGATGATGTCGATCGCCTCGTCCACGGTGTCGTGGCCGTCGGCGCCGAGGGTGCGGGTGACGGCGTCCGCCAGGGGCCGCAGCCGGTCATCGGCCCAGTACCCGGCGAAGTCCGCATTCGGCGTGTTCGTGACGGCGAAGGGGCTCTCGAACGGGCCGAACCAGGCGCCGTCGGCCGGGGTCCAGCCGAAGGAGGGTGCGCCGGAGTCGTGCAGCCGGGCCAGGCCGCGGCCCAGCTCGTGCGCGGCCTCCGCCGTCGGTGGCACTGACTCCAGACGCGCCAGGCGCAGCGTCTTCTTCTCCTCGTCGAGCACCTCGACCACGGGTATGACCTGTGGTTCCGCGAGCCAGCGCAGTCCGGCGGCCTCGGCCGCGATGTACCCGGTGGGGGCGCTGTCGGCATTCTTCACGAAGTCGTTCATGGGCCTACCGTACGCAGAGTCTGTGCGGGTGGTGCCACTTGCCGTGTCGTGGGGCACGGTCCGGGGCCCGGACCAGGGGCCGGCACGGGCTCTCAGGGGTCGATGCCAAGGGCTTCGGCCAGGGTGCCCCGCAGCACCGGCAGCACCCGCCGATGCGACGCACGAGTCGCGGCGCGCGAGGCGACGTGCACCAGCATCGCGGTGCGCTCGTAGGCGGTCCATGCCCGCATCCGCTCCCGCAGGGAGACGATGTCGGCCACCGAGGCGGGCACCTGGCCGTGCTCGGAGCGCGAGCGCACGTAGGCGCCGACGAACTCCGTCACCTGCTCCTCGGTCATCGGCACGTACCAGGGACCGCCGTGGACGGCGCCGCCGAGGGAGGCGAGGTCACGGGCGGAGTCGTCCCCCTGGGCCCACTCGAAGTCGATGTACTGCACGCGCGGCAGGCCGGTCCCCTCATCCCGGCCGTCCCACATGATGTTGGTCGCGCACAGGTCCCCGTGGGCGAGCACGAAGCCGTCCAGCTGCCGGATCTGCCCCTCCACGGCCGCCACCGCCTCGAGCGCGGCCTCCAGCAGCGGGGACAGGCCGTGCTCCCGGATCGCGGCGCCGTGCAGCGCCTGCCAGGACGCGATCTCGCCCTCGACCTCGGGCAGCAGGCGCGACGGCCCGGCGGGCACCGCCGCCCACGGCTCCGTACCCGGGCTCACCGGGCCGCGGCCGGGGGCGGTGACCGTGTGGAGGCGTGCCAGGTGCTCGGCGTGGGAGCGCAGATGCGCCTCGGTCCAGGATCTCGGCGCGGCGGCGCTGCCGGGGACCTCCGTGGTCACCACGTAGGGGTGCCCCAGCGGGCTGGTCCGTGCCTCGGCGTGGACCGCGATCGGCTGCGGTCCGACCCCCGCCGGGAGCACGGACAGCGCGGCGATCTCCCGGTCGAGGCCCTGGTGCAGCTCGTCCGGGGCGACATGCGGGATCCGCACGATCATCGGTGCATGCTGCGGAGGGAGGACCCTCCAGGCGGCGAAGCGCTCGCCCACGCCCGCGAGCCCGACCCGGACCGGACCGGAGAGCGCGGCGGGCGGCGCGAGGGCACCGGTGCCCCAGGCCTCGACCAGCAGCTCGCCCATCGCGGGCGAGACGGGATCCAGCAGCGCCGGAGGATGCTCGGGCTGATCGGGGGGCATCGTCGCTCCTGTCCGTGGGGCCTTCGATCCTATCGAGGGGGCGGCACGGACCGGGAGCGCGGTCGATACGATGGCCCGGCGCCCCCATCGGCCACGGGGGTCGTCCGGGCCGGGCCGCCCGCTGTTCGCCCTCGCCCCTCCGCTTCTCCGATGAAGGACACCGCTCCATGGATCTTGCACTGCTCGCTGTCGTCGTCGGGGTGTGCGTGGGGATCGTGGTGGGGGCGCTCGGCGCCGGCGGCGGCATCCTCGCGGTGCCGGTGCTGGTGTTCCTGCTCGGCATGCCTGCCCACTCGGCGACCGCATCCAGTCTGGTCATCGTGCTGATCACGGCCCTGGCGAGCCTGCCGCACCATGCGCGCCGGAAGAACGTGGACTGGCGCAACGGCCTGGTGTTCGCGGGAGTGTCCGTGGTCGGCGCGGTGGTCGGATCCCG
>JAKDNE010000180.1 GCA_030451965.1 Brachybacterium sp.
GGCGAGGAAGCCGGCGGTCTGCTGCCAGGCGGCTTCGGCGGCCTCGGCGTGGTGGAGGCCCGGATGGGGATTGTCGAAGGCATGGCCGGCACCCTCGTGCAGGCGGAAGCGCACCTGGTCACGGGCGCCGTCAGCGGTCACCGCACGACGGATCTCCGTGACCTGCTCCAGCGGGATGAACGCATCGGAGGTGCCGAAGTGGTGCAGGCTCGGCACCTCGACCTGTGCGGCCCGGTCCAGGAGCGTGGGCAGCGCGGACCCGTAATAGCTCACCAGTGCCGACGGGGGTCGCCCCTCCGCAGCGGCGGAGGCGGTCGCCGCGAAGGCGAGCCCGCCGCCGTAGCAGAAGCCCACCAGGCCCACCCGCTCGGAATCGACGGTGCCGTGCGCCCGCAGTGCGTTCAGGGCCGCCAGGGCATCGGCCTCGGCGCGCTCCCAGGGCAGCTGCGCGGTCAGGGCCATGCCCTCTTCGAGCCAGGACTCGAAGTCGTCCCAGTCGTCCATCCCCACCAGCGGCGGGTCCAGGCGGGCGAACAGCTGCGGCGCCAGCACGGCATAGCCGAGCGCGGCGAGATCCGCGCAGCGCCGCTGCACGTAGTCGGACAGGCCGAAGATCTCCTGCAGCACCACGAGGCCGGGGACCGGCTGTTCGAGGTCCTCGGGCAACCAGAGCAGGCCCGGCAGGTCACCGGCATCGGTCGGGATGGGCAGCGTCATCGCACTCACGCTGCGACCATACCGCGAGCGGGGACGGTCAGGAGAAGAGCGCGAGCGCGTACACCGCGAACAGCAGCAGATGCACGCCGCCGTGGAGGGCGGTGACCCGCGGTGCGGCTGCCGAGATCGCGGCGACGGCGAGGGTCACGCCCAGCAGGAGCAGGTTCGTCGGCGATTCCGCGAGCCTCACCGGGGTGTCGGCGAACAGACCGATCACCAGCACCGTCGGGATCGTCAGGGCAAGGGTGGAGACCAGTGCGCCGTGGCACAGGTTCGCCACCCGCTGCATCTCGCCGGCCAGCGCCGCCCGTACCGCGGTGATCGACTCCGGGGTGAACACGATCATCGCGATCAGCACCCCGCCGAGCGCGACCGGAGCGCCGAGACGCGCCAGCGCGTCATCGAGCAGACCGGCCATGTGGTGCGAGAGCAGCACGATCGGCAGCACGGTCGCGATCAGCACCGCGGTGCGGACCAGCAGCTCCCCGCGATGGGCGGCGAGGACCTCACCCAGCGGGGCGCGGTCGGGATCCGTGGTCCGCGTCGGCATCGGGTCGCGGCCGGTGTGCGGGGGCACCTCCTGGAACTCCCCGGCCTGGGCACCCATCTGTCGCCCCAGGAAGAGGACGTACAGCAGCACCGTGAGGGCCCCGATCACCAGTGCCTGGACCGGGGAATAGCCGCCACCGGTCCCCAGCGTCGCCGGCAGGGCGAACGCCAGTGCGGCCAGCGCCACCAGCATCACCAGGTAGGAGGAGGTCCCCACCCGCTGCAGGGCGAGGGCGCCGTGGCGCAGCCCGCCCAGCAGCAGGCACAGCCCGAGCACCAGATTCATGATGATCATCGAGACCGCCATCACCGAGTCCCGGGCGATGGTGGTGTGGTCCCCGGGCCCGAGCATCACCGCCGCGATCAGCACCACCTCGATCACCACGATCGACAGGGTGAGCACGAGCGTGCCGTAGGGGTCGCCGAGTCGGTGCGCGAGCGCCTCGGCCTGGTGGACCACACCGCCGGCGGCCACCACGATCACCCCCACGATCGCTGCCAGCAGCAGGGCGAGCACGAGTGGGGGCAGGGCGGCATCCAGCAGCGGAGCGGTGAAGGCCATCGCGCCGACGGCGACCCAACCCAGGACCAGGCGGAGGAGCGCGTCCGGGGTGAGGACGGCGCGGACCGGGCCGCGGCCCGTCGGCGCGGGAGCGGGGGAGTGCGACGGCATGGACAGCGGATCCTCCTGCGAGGCCGTCCTCAGGTGTGTCCGCCGTCCGGGTCGTCCCGGCCGCGGCGTCGGTGGGATCCGCCCGACGCACCGTCCACGATAGCCGCGCCCAGCGAGGTCAGGCCGGGTATCAGGCGCCGCTCGTGCGGTCGATCCCGACCAGCATGCCCTGATCGTTGTCCGCATACGTGCCCGGTGCGACCGCAAGGTCCCAGGACTCGCCCTCGGCGGTGGTCGCCTCGCAGTCCACCGTCTCGAACTCCTCGAAGTCGAGCCCGTCCTCGCACGTGACCTCCGACCATTCGACCATCTGATCCACGCGCACGTAGGCGAACTCCGAGGTGAGGGTCCCCAGGGTGCTCTCGGCGACCTGCTCCGCGCTGAGCGGCTCCATCCCGAACGCGGAGCCGAAGCCCACGCCGGTCAGGGTGATGTCCTCGTCCAGCAGGTCCTCGGCCGCCTCCGGCAGCTCCGTCCCGGTGGAGAACAGCACCGCGACGCGCGTTCCGTCCTGGAAGCCGGAGTCCGACGGGACCAGGACCGGGTGGGCGACCCACTCCTGGGTCGGCTCGGCGCTGCCGAAGCTCGCGGGGCCGACGCAGTCGACAGGGGCGGCGCCCGGTTCGAGCACCAGATCGGCGTCACATTCAGCGGTGCCCCCGAAGGGTTCGGCCAGCAGCGCCGCCAGGTCGTCGTGCGCGAGGGCGCCCTCGCCGCTGGTGTCATCCAGCCCCAGGTCGATCCTCAGCATGATCCGAGTGCGCTCTCCCGCGGCGCTCGTCCCGTCCCCGTCCGCGCCCTCATCCGCCTCATCCTCCGCGTCGGCGTCCTGCTCCGTCCCCTGCACCTCGCCGTCGTCGGAGCTCGGGGACGGTGCGGCCGATGGCCCCTCGGCGCCGTCCCCGTCGCCTGTGGCACAGGCGCCGAGCCCCAGCAGCGCCGCGCCGGCGACGAGCGCTACGGCGGTGCGGGTGCGTCGTGCGATGCTCACGGTCCTCATGATGGGTCCTTCCCCTCTCACCGCCCGGCGCGATGCCTCCCTCGTGCACCCCGATGTCACGTGGTCCGCCTCACACCGTGCCAAAGGGTCGAGGGCCCGTCAAGGGAGCGGGACGGCAGGGGTAGGGGAGCCCTGGATGCGCAGGCAGTGGGCTCAGAGGCCCTGGTCGACGGCTAGCGGCGGTCTCCGTGCTGTGGTCCCGGGTCGCCATGCTCGCGGCGGTAGCGGTCGTCATCGGCATCCTCGTCGTGCCCCGTGCGGTGCGGATCGCGGAATCCCAGGGCGATGCCGAGCGCCGCGCCGCCGACGAAGCCGATCAGCGCGCCGGCGAAGATGTTGCCGATCACCGACAGTCCCAGTCCGATTCCCACGGTGAGGCCGATCATCATGCCGAAGGGCAGCCAGGTGGCGTCGAAGCGGCGACGGGGGTGTGGAGTCATGGATCCTCCGTCCGATCAGACACCCGCGGACGATCCGAGGGGCGCGGTGCCACCAGCCTAGTGCCGACTCTGCCGACGCCAGGAGTTCCCTCCCGTGCTGCCCGGTCGGCCTGGCGGGCGCCACCAGTTCCCTGACGTCTGTGAGCTCTGAACGCCCTATATCCGTTCAGCCCTCATATGAGGCAGTTCTCTGGTGGCGCCCAACGGCTGGCCAGCGCCCGCCGGCTCACCAGGGCAGGACCTCCGGGATCGGGTCCGCGCCGAGGACGTGCTGGTCGCAGAAGGCCAGCATCGCCTGGTTCCAGGCGAGCGCGTTGGATGGGGTGAGCACCCAGTGGTTCTCGCTGGTCAGCTGCAGGAAGCGGTGCGGCATGTCCTGCGGCTCGCCGTCCCAAGTGGAGACCAGGTCCCACCACAGCCGCAGCGCCTCGCTGATCGGCACGCGGTAGTCGCGGTTGCCGTGGGTGATCAGCATCGGGGTGGTGATCGCATCGACCTCGTGATGCGGGGAGGAGGCCCGGTACCAGTCCGGGTCCTCGTCCTCGTGGCGGTGCACCCGCATCTTGGAGGCGGCGGCATCGGTGGTGCGGTGCTGCTGGTCCAGCGCCCACAGCCCCGCATGGGTGACGATCGCGTCGAAGCGCTCGGTGTGCCCGGCGATCCAGTTGGCCATGAACCCGCCGAAGGAGGCGCCGAGCATCGCAGTGCGGGAGCCGTCGAGCTCCGCCCGCTCGAGCACCGTGTCGAAGAGGGTCTCGCACTCGTGGAAGACCACGTCCGGCCGGCGCGGCCAGCCGCGGTTCAGGCCCGCATCCCCGTACCCGGTGGACATCGCGGGGTCCGGCATCAGCACCGCATAGCCGCGCTCGACCGCGAGCCACGGGCACCAGCGCCAGCTCCAGGCGTTGTAGGAGCCGTGAGGTCCGCCGTGGATCCACAGCATGACCGGCGCAGGGTTCTCCGCAGATGCGCCGGCGGGCAGGCACAGCCAGCCGCCGACGCTGATCTCGTCGATGCCGGCCTCCACCCACTCCAGGGTGCCCGGCAGGTCGCCCACCGCGCCCGGGGCGGGCAGTGCGCACAGCGCCCCGTCAGCGGCGATCCGGACCGGCCGGGACGGGGTCGCAATGTCGGAGCGCAGCGCGAAGCAGGCACCGTCCGGGGCCGCGGCGAGAGAGGAGAACACGCCGTCAGCGGCCACAGTGCGGGCCTCTCCGGTCGCGGGGTCGACGGTGAGCACCGCGCCCGAGGAATGGAGATCGCCGGCGATCAGCAGGGAGCCGTCCGGAGCCCACTCGAGATCGGTCATGCTCAGGTCGCCCAGCGGCGCGGTGACCGGGTCGCCGCCGCCGACCGGATGGATCTCCAGGCGGCTAAAGCTGGTGTCGGTGGGGGAGGAGGCGGTCGAGCGGATCACAGCCAGGTACCGGCCGTCCCGGGAGAACAGCGGCGAGCCGAACTGTGCCGTCTCGTCCGCCGCGCACAGCACGCTGCGGCGCAGGGTCGCGGTGTCGATCAGCGCGATCGAGCTGCGGGTCTCCCCACCGCGCCCCCGCTGGGTCCAGGAGGTCGCGACGGTGGTGCCGTCCGGGGAGAGGTCTGCGGAGGCGGCGTAGAGGGTCACGGTGCCGACGTCCGGGGTGAGATCGGTGAGGTCTCCGTCCGGAGTGATCAGCACCAGGCGGCGGCTCTCGTCGCCGATCTCGTGGTCCCACAGCCGGATCGGCATCCCGGTGTGCCAGATCGTGGTCTGCTTCGCGTCCTTGCGGGCCTTCCGGCGCTCGGCATCCTCCTCGAGGCTGCTGCCGGGCAGCACGCTGGTGGCGGCGAGCATGGTCCCGTCCGCGGCGATGGAGAGCAGGGACAGGCCCGCTGCCGCCGAGGCCACCACCTGCGCCTCGCCGGTGCGCGGCAGCCGCCAGATCGCGGCGGTGTCCTCCTCTGATCCGCCCTCCGGATCCGGGCGGGCGGAGCTGAAGAGCAGTGAGCCGTCCGGGGCGAAGCGCGGTCCGCTCTCACCCTGGGCGGAGAACGTCAGCCGACGTGCGGGCTCCCGGCCGGCCGGATCCAGCTCCCACAGCGAGGAGACCAGCTTCGCGCCGGGCTCGTCGGCCTCCTGGATCGCCGCGACCACCCGCCCCTCTTCGCTCGCGGCCAGGGAGGCCAGGCGCGGGATCCGCAGGAACCCGTCGACATCGGAGAAGTCGGAGAACGGGCTCGAAGCAACGGCAGGATCAGCAGAGGGGGAGGTCATCCACGTCACGCTACCGGAGGTGCGGGCGGTATCAAGGGCAGGTCAGGGCCGGATCACGATCTTCCCGCGGGCGTGGCCGGTCTCCACCTCGGCAAGCGCCTCGGCAGCTCGCTCGAGCGGGTAGGTCTGGACCACATGCGGGTCGACGAGGCCGTGCTGGACGACCCCGGTGATCGTGCCCAGCACGCCCTCGGACCGTTCCCGGCCGGCGCCGCCGAGCTCGACGGCGGTCTCGCCGTCAGCGGCGGAGACGATCACCGAGGGGTCCTTGGCCAGTGGCGCCAGCTCGCGCAGCGCGTCCCCGCCGACGAGATCGGCCAGCAGGTCGACACCGTCCGGGGTGAGCACCCGTACACGTTCGGCGACCCCCTCGCCGGAGGGCACGAAGGTGGCGCCGGTCGCCTCGACGAGATCGCGCTTGGACTCGGAGGCGACGCCGATCGTCCGGAACTGGTGGACCTTCGCGATCTGCAGGGCCATCAGCCCCACCCCGCCGCCGGCGCCGAGGACCAGCAGGGTCTGCCCCACCTCGATCTCGACCTGATGGGTGAGGTCATAGGCGGTGGTGCCGGCCACCGGGAGCGTGGCGGCATCGGTGAAGGAGATCTCCTCCGGCTTGGCCACTGTCGCCGAGGCGTCCAGGATGGTGTGCTCGGCGAAGGCCCCGAGCCCGCGGGCAGGCGCCCCGAGGACCTCGTCCCCGAGCGCGAAGGCGTCGACGCCCTCGCCCACGGCGGTCACGACCCCGGAGGCCTCGAGCCCCATCGCGGCGGGGAGCGTCCCGCGGGTGCCGAAGGCTCCGCCGCGCCGCTTCCAGTCGGCGGGGTTCACACCGGCCGCACGCACCTCGATGGCGATCTCGCCGGACCCGGGGGTCGGGATGTCACGCTCGATGAGCTGCTGGCCCTCGGGGCCGCCGTAGTCCTTGAAGACGAATACCTGGGACATCTGAGTTCTCCTGGGTCCTTTCGAGTGGAAATGGTTCTGCGCGGGTGCTGATCTGTCCTCCACGGCCATGCGACGCGGCCGGTCAGGGCCGCATCACAGGACCGGTCGGGGTCAGAC